>NZ_SMKJ01000015.1:0-44016 GCF_004348615.1 Micromonospora sp. KC207 | reverse complement strand
GTTCGTGGGCGTGCGCGTACTTCTTTTGGGTGGTGGGGGGCGCGAGCATGCGCTCGCCCTGGGGCTCGCTTCCGATTCGGCCGTCGAGGGGCTGATCGCGGCGCCGGGTAATCCGGGGATCGCCGAGGTGGCCGAGCTGCGGGCGGTGGATGCCGCCGATCCCGCCGCCGTCGCCGCGCTGGCCGTGGAGACCGGCGCCGACCTGGTGGTGATCGGGCCGGAGGCACCGCTGGTGGCCGGGGTCGCCGACGCCGTACGCGCCAAGGGGATCGCCGCGTTCGGGCCGTCCGCCGAGGCCGCCCGGCTGGAGGGCTCGAAGGCGTTCGCCAAGGACGTGATGACCGCCGCCGGCGTGCCCACCGCGCGGGCGTACACCTGTACGGACCCGGAGAGCACGGCGAAGGCGCTGGACGAGTTCGGCCCGCCGTACGTGGTGAAGAACGACGGGCTGGCCGCCGGCAAGGGCGTCGTCGTCACCGACGACCGGGCCGCCGCGCTGGCGCACGCCGCCGAGTGCGGCCGGGTCGTCGTCGAGGAGTACCTGGCCGGCCCCGAGGTCTCCCTCTTCGTGGTCACCGACGGCGAGGCCGCGCTGCCGCTGCTGCCCGCGCAGGACTTCAAGCGCGTCGGCGACGGCGACGCCGGCCCGAACACCGGCGGCATGGGGGCGTACGCGCCGCTGCCCTGGGCCCCGCCCGGCCTCGTCGACGAGGTCATGGCCGACGTCGTCCACCCGACCCTCGCCGAGATGCGCCGCCGGGGCACCCCGTTCGCCGGCCTGCTCTACGTCGGCCTGGCGATGACCGCCGCCGGCCCCCGGGTGATCGAGTTCAACGCCCGCTTCGGCGACCCGGAGACCCAGGTCGTGCTGGCGCTGCTGGAGACGCCGCTCGGCGGCCTGCTGCACGCCGCCGCCACCAACACCCTGGCCAACCACCCGCCGCTGCGCTGGCGCGACGGCGCGGCGGTGACCGTGGTCGTGGCCGCCGGAAACTACCCGGGCACCCCGCGTACCGGCGACGTGATCACCGGCGCCGACCGTCCGGGCGTCATCCACGCGGGCACCGCCCGCCGGGCCACCGACGGGGCGTTGCTCTCCGCCGGGGGCCGGGTCCTCTGCGGTACGGCCACCGGCCCCACCCTCGCCGCCGCGCGCGACGCCGCGTACGAGCTGGTGGGTGGCATCGGGCTGGCGGGCTCGCACCACCGCACCGACATCGCCGCCGCGGCGGTCGACGGCCGGATCACGATCCCCGGTCAGCCGAAGTAGCGGTGCAGCTCCCTGGTGAGCACCTTGCCGGTGGCGTTGCGCGGCAGGTACTTCACGAAGACCACGTCGCGGGGGACGCTGAACCGGGCCAGGTAGTGCCGGACGTACTCGCGGACCGCCTCCGGGTCGAGGGTCTCGCCGGGGTGCAGGGCGAGGAACGCGGCGAGCCGCTGGCCGTACTCCTCGTCCGGCACGCCGATCACGGCCACCTCGCGGACCTGGGGCAGCTGGGCGACCAGGTCCTCCACCTCGGACGGGAACACGTTCTCCCCGCCGGAGACGATCATGTCGTCGGCCCGCCCGTCGACGAAGAGCAGCCCGTCGGCGTTGACCCGGCCGAGGTCACCGGTGTCCAGCAGCCCGTCCCGGCTCTCCCGGGCCGAGCCGGAGGTGTAGCCCTCGAAGAGCATCTCGTTGCCGACGAAGATCCGGCCGACCTGGCCGGTGGGAACCGGCCGGCCCCCGTCGTCGAGGACGCGCAGCTGGGTGCCGTGCGGCGGCCGGCCCGCGGTGGTCGGGGCGGCCCGCAGCTCGGTGGGGCCGGCGATGGACGCCCAGGACACCTCGGTCGAGCCGTACAGGTTGTAGAGGACGTCGCCGTAGGCGTCCATGAAGCGCAGGGCGAGCCCGCCGGGCAGTGCCGACCCGCTGAGGGCGACCACCTTCAGGGGTGGCTTCCGCTCGGGCGGCGGCACCTCCATCAGCCGCTGCACCATCACCGGTACGGCGAACATGGCGTCGCAGCGGTGCGCCGCGAGCGCGTCCAGCGTGGCGGCCGGGTCGAAGCGGCGGTGCAGCACGATGGTCGCCCGCAGGGCGAAGCAGACCTGGAGGGCCGCGTACCCCCAGGTGTGGAACAGCGGCGCGGCGATCATCACGGTGTCCCGGACGTGCAGCGGGATGCGGTCGATGATGGACACCAGCGGGCCGAAACCGTGCGGGGTGGGGCGGCGCGCCCCCTTGGGCGCGCCGGTGGTGCCGGAGGTCAGCACGACGGTCCGGCCCTCGCGCGGCGGCGGCTGGAGGTCGCTGGGCGGTGCCGCCGCGACCAGTTCCTCCAGCCGGGCCTCGTCGACCCGGTGCAGTTCGGCGGGGAGGCCGAGGGTCCGCTCGGCGAACTCGGCGTCGTGTACGAGGACCTTGAGCCCCTGCTCCTCGGTGACGGTGGCGAGCTGGGCGGGGGAGAGCCCGGTGTTGACCAGCACCGCGTCCGCGCCGAGCAGGGTGGATGCGACCATGGCCTCGACCAGCCCGTGATGGTTGCGGCAGAGCAGCCCGATGGGGTCTCCGGGGGTCACGCCGAACGCGTTGCGTAGCGACTTGGCCAGCCGTTCGGCCCGGTCGAGCAGGGCACCGTACGTCAGCTCCGTGCCCCGTTCGTCGACCACGGCGGTGCGGTCCGGGTCCCGGGCGGCGGCCTGGCGCAGCTCACCGGCGAGGTTCCAGCCCCACCGGCGCAGTGCGTTGAGTTGCGCGGCGACCCGGATCGGCCGGCCCGGGGTGAGCAGCCCGCGCCGGGTCAGCGTGGCGACGGTGAACGGCAGATCCATCCGCGGGTCTCCTTCGGTGGCGTGCGGGCAGGGCCCCCACCTGGAACTCCGTGCCCGGCGGGGTCCTGTCGATCATGCACCGGCGGTGGTGGCGGGGCCCAATCACGCCCTGCTCACGGGCCTTTTCGGTGCCTTTCGTGGCCGCGCCGGAGCCCTCGGTGACGAGGGCTCCGGCGCGGCTGCCGTACGTGGTGCTGCGGTGACGGGCGCGGGATGGTCCGGCCGGTCCGGTGTCGAGGCCGCGGTGGCGGCTCGGGCTCAGCGGACGTACACCCCGGAGATGGCCCGGGAGATCACCAGCCGCTGGATCTCCGACGTGCCCTCGAAGATGGTGTAGATCTTCGCGTCCCGGTACCAGCGCTCGACCGGGTGGTCCCGCAGGAAGCCGGCCCCGCCGAGCAGCTGTACGGCCTTCTCGGTGACCGCCACCGCCACCTCGCCGGCCTTGAGCTTGGACATCGAGCCCTCGCCAGCGGTGAACGGGCGATTGTTGCGTCCCATCCAGGACGCCCGCCAGACCAGCAGTCGGGCCGCGTCGATCTCCATCCTCATGTCGGCCAGCGCGAACGCGACCGCCTGGTTCTCGATGATCGGCCGGCCGAACTGGACCCGGTCCTTCGCGTACTCCAGCGCGTACTCGTAGGCGGCGCGGGCCACGCCGAGCGCCTGCGCGCCGACCGTCGGCCGGGACAGCTCGAACGTGCGCATGGCGGCCTGGCCGGTGGCCTTCTGGCCGGAGCGGGCGCGGGCCAGCCGCTCGTCCAGGGCCTCCTTGCCGCCGAGCAGGCAGCGGCCCGGGACCCGGACGTCGTCGAGGAAGACGTCCGCCGTGTGCGAGGCGCGCAGCCCCAGCTTGCGCAGCTTCCGGGTCGCGCTCAGCCCGGCGGTGCCCGGCGGTACGACGAACGCGGCCTGGCCGCGCGAGCCGAGCGTCGGGTCGACCGAGGCGGTGACCACGTGCACCCCGGCGATCCCGCCGTTGGTGGCGTACGCCTTCTGCCCGCGCAGCACCCACTCGTCGGTGGCCTCGTCGTAGACCGCCCGGGTACGCATCGCGCCGACATCGGAGCCGGCCTCCGGCTCGGTGGTGCAGAACGCGGCGACGGCGGGGGAATCGGCGTCGCCGAAGCACTGGGGGACCCACTCGACGAGCTGGTCCGGGGTGCCCGCGCCGTAGATGGCGGCCACCGCGAGGGAGGTGCCGAAGATGCCCAGGCCGATGCCGGCGTCGCCCCAGAAGAGCTCCTCACTGGCGATCGGCAGGGACAGGCCGGTGGGGTCGGCCCAGCAGGTGGCGAGGAACTCGAAGCCGTACAGCCCGACCTTCGCCGCCTCCTGGATGACGGGCCAGGGGGTTTCCTCCCGGGCGTCCCACTCGGCGGCGGCCGGGCGCACGACCTCGGCGGCGAAGCCGTGCACCCAGTCGCGCAGGTCCCGCTGTTCCTCGTTCAGGTCGAGCGAGAACTCGGCCATCGTCAGGCCTTGGGGATGTCGAACAGGTTGGCGATGTTGGCGGCGAGGCCCAGGTCGCCCTTGGCCTTCAGCTTGCCGGTCATGAACATCATCACCGGGTTCGCCCCGCCGGAGACGATCTTCAGGAATTCGAGGGGACCCATGGTGAGGCTCAGCTTGGGGTCGTGCTGCGGGGTCTCGTTGACCGTGCACGCGCCGTCGGCGACCACGATCTCGTAGGTGTCGGTGCCCCCGTCGGGGCGGCCGGTGATGCTCCAGTGGATCACCGCGCTGGTGGAGCCGGCCCGGTCGGCGCGGAACAGCGTCGGCATCCGGCCGAAGACCTCGCTCAGGACCTTGCCGCGCAGGTCGCCGGACATCACCTCGGCGATCTTGTCGTCGGGGGTGGACTTGACCAGCTGGGCGAACTCCTTGGGGCCGTAGTTGGCGAAGTTGGCCGGGTCGAAGTCAGTCATGGGAAGTGAACCTCTCGGGCGGCAACTGTGGTTACTCTGGCGTAACCTTACGCACGAGTAGGTATGCTCGCAAGGTGTCCAGCACCCCCACCTTCAAGCGCCTCCCCCGAGCCGTACGCGAGCAACAGATGCTCGACGCGGCCGTCCGCGTCTTCTCCCGACGCGGCTTTCACGCGGCCAGCATGGACGAGATCGCCGAGGACGCCGGCATCTCCAAACCCATGGTGTACGCGTACCTGGGCACCAAGGAGGAGCTCTTCGTCGCCTGCCTGCACCGCGAGGGCACCCGCATGACCGAGGCGATCGCCGGAGCCGCCGCCCCCGACCTGGACGCCGACGAGCGGCTCTGGCGCGGGCTGCGGGCGTTCTTCGGCTTCGTCGGCGCGCACCGCGACGGCTGGGCCGTGCTCTACCGCCAGGCCCGGGGCTCCCAGCCGTTCGCCGGGGAACTCGCCGCCATGCGGGCCCGGCTCGTCGAGGTGGTCGCCGGGATGCTCGACCACGCGCTGCGCGCCCGGGGCCGCGAGGTGAGCGCCACCGACCTGGAGGTCGTCGCGTACGCCCTGGTCGGCGCGAGCGAGTCGCTGGCCGACTGGCTCGCCGACCACCCGGAGGCCGACCCGGAGAAGACCGCCACCCGGATGATGAACGTCGCCTGGCTCGGCGCGGACCAACTCCTGCGCGGCATCACCTGGCACGCTGAGGGGTAAGGAAGGGCCCCCTGTTGACGCCTTCGGTATGGGACGGGCCCCCTGTTAACGCGCCCGACTCCGATGCGTGCCGGGGCATGCGGGAGCACGTCGTGGCCCGGCCCGAGGTTGTCGGTCGGCGCACGAGGACGGGCGCGTGCTCGACGGATCGTCGGGCGGCGGCTGGCCATGCCTACGGCCCGGCCGGCGACGTGCCCGGCCGGTCGGCGGCGGCCGGCGGCCGGCAGCGCGATTGGCGGGGAACGGTCACCCAAGGTCAGCGGCGCGGCGGCGGGCGCGTTGCCGCAGCCAGCGGGCGGCCTCCAGCAGGCTGGTGATCGCGACCGACACCCCGACCCCGGCCAGGATGCCCTTGACGGGTTGCCGCTCGAAGGCCAGCCCGCCGAAGTAGCCGAGCAGCCCGCAGTAGACCGCCCAGGTGCTGCTGGCCAGGGCGTCGAAGACGACGAACGACCGCAGCGGGTACCGGACGGCGCCCATCGTCAGGGTCACCGCCGTACGCCCGCCGGGGACGTAGCGGGCGGTGGTGAGCATCATGCCGCCGTGCCGGTCCACCGCCCGGCGGGCCCAATCCGACCCGGCCCGCCGGCGGCTGCCCGTCGGCAGCCGCGCCAGCCAATGCGCGCCGCCGCTACGACCGATGGCGTACGACAGGTGGTCGCCGGCCAGTGCGCCGAAGGCGGCCAGCGCGATCACCATCGTCAGGTTCGGCTGCCCGCCGACCGCGAACACCCCTGCGGTCACCACGACGGCCTCGCCGGGTATGGCCGGGAAGACGGCGTCGACGGCGGTGACCACGAAGATCACCAGGTAGACCCACGGCGAGGTGATCGTGTCGTGGAGCAGGTCGAGCACCGACTGCATGTCCTCATGCTCTGCCGTCGCGGTGTCAGGAAGGGGCCCTTCCTATACAAAAGGCGTTAATAAGGTGCCCTTCCTTACACCCTTCCCGTCGGCGGTGGGGGAGCGGGAGGTGAGGACGACCGGCGCGGACAGCTCCTCCTCCACCGCCGTTGGCCAGTCGGCCGGCGGGCCGGCGGCGTCGTAGACCGGGCGGGCCGCCAGCAGGCGGGCCGTGAGGGCGGCCTGACGGTCCAGATCGCCGGGTGGCCCGGGGTCCAGCCGGTCGATGGTGTCGTAGCGGTGGCAGATCCGCAGGCCCCGGTCTGCCAGGTCGAGGTGGGTCAGCGCGAGCCCGTCGACGCCGCCGGCCACGGCAAGGGCGTACCGGTGGGCGACCGCGTCGAAGTGGCCGAACCGGAACCGGCCCTGCCACGGGTTGGTCGCGTTGTGCGGGTCGGTCAGCGGCAGCGTCGGGTCCTCGGTGACCAGCGGGCCGGGGCCGTGCCGGGTGGTGGCGATGCGCAGCACGCCGAGCCGCTCGGCGGTGCCGGCCAGCCCCGCCTCGGCGAGCAGCCCTTCGGCGTTGGCGAACGTGGTGGTGCTCCACGTCGTGTACGGGTGGAAGCCGTGCCACTCGTCGAGCAGCACCCCCTGTGCGCCCTCGAAGACGCAGGTCCCGGCGCGTAGCACCCCGGCCAGATGGGACCGGTCGACGATCGCCACCCGGTCGGCGAACCCGGTGAAGGCGGGCAGGCAGTCGTCCACGGGCGGGGCGTCCAGGGGGCCGAGTTCGGCGGTGAGCCGGTCGCGCAGCGCGGCGAGCCGGCGACGCAGCAGGGCCGGGGCGCGGCAGTCGGCCACCCTCGGCGCGGAGTCGGGGTGGGCGAGGCCGTACGCGACGGCCTCGCCCACCCCCAGCCCGCAGGAGCCGTGCCGGTCCGCTCCCCGGGCCAGTTCACGGGCCCGGTTGGCGGCCCGGTGGTACGGGGTCGCCAGCAGCGCCTCCCCGTCGACGGTGAGCCGGTCGAGCGCGTCGGGCACCCCGACCGAGGCGAGGTGGTCGGCCTCGGCGGCCAGCGCGAGGGGGTCCACCACCACGTGCCGGGACAGGTGGGTCCGCACGCCGGGGCGGAACGTGCCTGCCCCGAACTGTGCGAACGTGTGATGCCGCCCGTCGCGCAGGACGACGTTGTGCGCCGCCTGCGCGCCCCCGTTGAAGCGGATCACCGTGTGGACGGGCCGGGTGGCGCAGAGCCAGTCCACGACGGTGCCCTTGCCGGCGTCGCCGTAGCCGAGGTCTACCACCATCACGTGGTTCACAGCCGGGTCACTCCCCGGGAGGTGGGCGGCGTCGACGGCGCGGGCAGCGCGCACACCTGGTCCCGCGCGCCCCGGCCGAGTCGGGCCAGCGCCTTCGACACGGTGCCGGTGGCCGTCGAGCCGGCCCGCTCCAGGTCCGCCAGGCCCTGGTCGAGGTCGACGGCCTGCTCGCCGAGGCCGACGGTGAGCGCGATGGTCTCGCAGACCGCGTCGAGGTCGTCGAGCACGACGGCGTTCTGCCCGAGCAGGTCGCGCCAGAAGTCCAGCACCTTCGCGTTGCCGGCGTAGTGGCTGCCGGCGGGGAGCAGGTAGTAGGTGTCCCACCGCCGGGTCACCTCGTCGACGATCTGTCGTAGCGGCACGTCCTCGCCGAGGTCGTCGCCGATGAGCCGGCTCACCTGTCGCCGGTCCACCTGGGGGTAGGCCAGTTCGTCGCCGATGATGAACAGGTAGCCGCGCCGGCCCCGCTTGTCCCAACAGTCGGTGACCGTCCGCCGGGCCATGAAGTACATGGCCAGCTCGTACGACTCGGTCATCTGGCCGCCACCGCCGCCCTCCAGCACGATCCGGCCGAGGTCGTCGTCCATCCGGTTGTCCGACTCGAACTGCCCGACCTGCAACGGGACCCGGTCGCAGGTGGCGTCGCCGATCGCGCCGAACATGATCTGCGGATCGCGGGCGTACCCCTGGCGGAGCAGGAGCCCGAGCAGTTGCGGCAGCTTGGTCTGGAGGGTGCGGGGCACGTGCCCCATGGAGCCGGTGACGTCGAACAGCACCGCGATAGCGGTCGACTGCGGGTGCTCGGCCGAGTCGCGGCTCTCCCGGGTCGCGCCGTGCGGGTCGAGCGCGGAGTGCACCTTGCGCGCCCCGCTGTCGCTGTACGCGAACGCGCTTTTGCCGGTGGCCCGGCGGTACCGGTCGGCGGCGTCGTACACGTCGGTGGACCACATTCCACTGCCCATGGCAGCCTCCCTAGGGGTTGAGGGTGAAGGGTCGGAAGGTGCGCGGCCCGTAGAGCCGCTGAAGCACCTCGTCCAGTTCGCGCAGCAGCCGCCACGCGTCGTCGGGGCGGGACCGCAGGGCCGGTCGGCGGCAGCCGTCGGCGAAGGCACGCAGTTCGCGCGGGGCCCGGTCGCCCATCAGCCACGTCATGCAGCCGGCGGTCATCGCGAGGTCGGTGCCGGGCCCGCAGGGCCGCCGCGCGGCGACCTCCGGCGGGTACCAGTCCTCGTGGCCGGGCACCAGCGCCGGGATCGCTGCCCCGGTGGCCACGGAGAAGCACCAGTCGACGAGCACCACGCCGTGCCCGTCGGGCTCGATCAGCAAATGCCGGGGCAGCACCGCGCCGTGCACCACGCCGGCCCGGTGAGCCAGGCCGAGGGCTACCAGCAGCCGCCGCCACATCCAGGCCGCGTCCCGGCCGTCCAGCCCGTCGGGGTACGCCCGGCGCACCTCGTCGAGGCTGTGCAGGCCGGGCGCGGTTGCCAGCACGCTGATCCGTCGCTCGGCCCCGGTTGCCGGGTCCCGGTGCCGGAGGGTGTCGACGAGCCGGGGCACGTACGGCAGGTAGCGGGGGTCGCCCCGCTCCTCGATCGTGCGCAACGCGTGCTGTTCGCGGGCCATGAGGTCGTTGTCGGCGGGGTCGCGGGGCAGCTTGAGCAGCCGGTCCGCCCCGACGTCGTACAGGTCGGCGAGGTCGCCGGTGTGCGCGAGCGGGCCGAGCCGGTGGCCGCCGAGGACGACGGGACCGGCGCTCGTCCGGCCGACGCGCCAGCGGGTGGTGACCTGGACGAACGCGTCGGTGGCGGCGGCGCGTACCGCCGGGTCGAGCGCGCCCAGCCGGTCGGGGTGCAGGGCCGTGACCAGCTCGCGGTAGCGGCGGGCCGGCGCGTCGGCGCCGAACAGGTCGGCGTCGGTGCGGGCGGCGGTGACCAGCCGGATCGCCTCGTCGGTGTTCACCGCACCGTCTCCTCCCGGGCGGGGCGCAGCAGCGCCGGGTGCAGCAGCCGGGCGTCGCCGGCCCGGTAGAGCTTGGCGCGGGGGCCGCCGCGCGTGCCGCCGCGTTCGGTGCTCGTGCCGGTGCTCTCCACGAAGCCCGGCACGGAGAGCACCTTGCGGTGGAAGTTGCCGGGGTGCAGCGGGTGCCCCCAGACCGTCTCGTAGACGGCGCGCAGCTCGGTGATGGTGAACTCGGTGTCGAGGAAGCGGGTGGCCAGCGGCGTGTACTCCAGCTTGGACCGGGCCCGCTCCAGCCCGTCGTCGATGATCCGGTCGTGGTCGAAGGCGAGCTGCCGGCTGCTCAGCGCGGTCACCGGCAGCCAGATCGCGTCGTCGGCGTCACTGCCGGCGGCCGGGTCGGGCAGGTCGGGGGCGAACGCGAGGTACGCCACCGAGACGATCCGCATCCTGGGGTCCCGTCCCGGGTCGCCGTAGCTGCCGAGCTGCTCCAGGTGGACGCGGCGCAGCCGCTCGCCGCCGAGGTCGGTCTCCTCGGCCAGCTCCCGACGCGCCCCGGTCGCCAGGTCCTCGTCGGGCTGGACGAATCCGCCGGGCAGCGCCCAGTGACCCTCGAACGGCGGCGCGCCCCGGCGGACGAGCAGCAGGTGCAGCGCGTCGGACCGGATGGTCAGGGCGACCACGTCCACGGTGACGGCGACCGCCGGGTAGGCCCGGGGATCGTAGGCGGCGAGGAACTCCTGCTCGTTCACGGCATCTCTCTCACTATGAGAACGTCTCAACCTGAGAACAACTTAGCGCACGAAAGAGTGGATGCCAAGCCCCGCCGTCGAAGTGCCGCCCCGGCGTGCCGGTCAGCGCACGGACCCCGCCAGGTGCGGCCGGCCGGACCGCGCGTCGTGCAGGGCGAACTCCCAGGCCGGGCCGTCGGCGGTGGCACCGAAGGCCACCGTGGACGGCAGCGGCACCGGCAGCTTGAACGCCGCCTCGACCGTGTACGCGTCCGGCAGCCGGCTCTCCAGCGCGGCCAGACAGCGGGCCTTGCTCCACATGCCGTGCGCGATGGGGCGGGGGAAACCGAACAGCCGCGCCCCCAGCCGGGACGTGTGGATCGGGTTGTGGTCGCCGGAGACCCGGGCGTAGTCCGCGCCCACCTGCGGCGTCACCCGCCAGTGGGCGGTGGCGGCCGGCGCGGCGGGCCGCTCACCCCGGCTGCGCCGCTCGCCGCCGCCGGCCGTGCGCTCCCTGCCGAGGTACGTCGACACGCCGTGCCACACCTCCGCCCCACCGACCGAGCCGACCAGCGCCACGTCGACCTGCCGGCCCCGGTCGTGCGGGCGCAGGTTCTCGGCGTACGCGCGCAGGTCGAGCGTCTCGCCGGCCTCGACCGGCCGGTGCACGGTGATCCGGTTGGCCACGTGCACCAGCCCGACCAGCGGCAGCGGGAACCCCGGCGTGGTCATCAGCCGCAGCGCCAGCGGAAACCCCAGCACGTGCGGGTACGTCCCCGGAAGCCGGTCGGCCAGCCGGAACCCGCAGACCCGGTCGTAGTCGGCCAGGTGCGCCCGGTCGACGGTGACCCCGGCGACGGCCAGCTCGACCGCCGGCAGCGCGTCCCCGCGCCGACGACCCGCCCCCGGCAGCGCCCCGAGCAGGGCCCGCCGGTACAACGGGCCCGCCTGCGGCAGCCGAGGCAGCTCCACCACCGCCCGGCCACCCGTGTCAGCGCCGGTCATCACGCCCCCAGCAGGCTCTGGCCGCAGACCCGGACGATGTTGCCGCTGACCGCGCCGCTGGCCGGCCAGGCCAACCAGCCGATGGTCTCGGCGACATCCACCGGCAGGCCGCCCTGCGACATGCTGTTCATCCGGCGGCCCGCCTCCCGCATCACCAGCGGGATGCGGGCGGTCATCCGCGTCTCGATGAACCCGGGGGCGACCGCGTTGACGCTGATTGCGCGCTCGCGCAGCGCCGGGGCGAGCGACTGCACCAGGCCGATCACCCCCGCCTTCGAGGTGGCGTAGTTGGTCTGCCCCCGGTTGCCGGCGATCCCGGCGATCGAGGAGACCGAGACGATCCGGCCACCCGCCGGGATCAGCCCGCGCTCCAACAGCACGTCGTTGATCCGCTCCTGGCTGGACAGGTTCACCTCGATGACGCTGTCCCACCGGTCGGCGTCCATCCGGCCCAGGGTCCGGTCCCGGGTGATGCCGGCGTTGTGCACCACCACGTCGACCCGGCCGTGCCGCGACGCGAGATGCTCGACGAGCCGGGCGGGGGCGTCCGGGGCGGTCAGGTCGAGCTGCACGGCGGTCCCGCCGATCTCGTTGGCGACCCCGGCCAGCTCGTCCCCGGCGGCCGGGACGTCCAGCGCGACGACCCGCGCGCCGTCGCGGGCCAGCACCCGGGCCAGCGCCGCGCCGATGCCCCGGGCCGCCCCGGTGACCAGGACGACCTGACCGTCCAGCGGCCGGTCCCAGTTGGCCGGCGGCTCGGCCGTGCCGGCCCCGACCCGGATCACCTGACCCGAGACGTACGCCGACCGGCCGGAGAGCAGGAACCGCAGGGTGGCCTCCAGGCCGGTGGCCGTGCCGGCGTCGCCGTGCGCGGTGACGTGCACGAGCTGGGCGGTCACGCCCCGGCCGAACTCCTTGCCGACGCTGCGGGTCAGCCCTTCGAGGGCCCGCTGGGCGGTCGCCTCGCGCGGCGAGCCGCACTCGTCGGGTGGGGTGCCGAGCACGATCACCCGGCCGCTGGGCAGCACCGAGCGGGCCTGCGGGTGGAAGAAATCGTAGAGCTGGCGCAGGCCGGTGGAGTCGGTGATCCCGGTGGCGTCGTACACCAGGGCGGCGTGCCGCCGGTCGGGGCCGGCGGCGGCCGGGTCGGCCAGCTCGACCCCGGCGGCGGCCAGGACCTTGCCGACCGGCTCGGCGAGCCGGCCGCCGGTGGCCGAGCCGAGCAGGACCGGCCCGGGGACCAACGGGTCCCCCGGGGTGTGCCGGCGCAGTCGTGGCGGGTCGGGCAGCCCCAGGCGCTTGACCAGCGCGCGGCCGGCCCCCGATCGGACGAAACTCGCGTACCTGTCGGTCATAGGCGTAGCCTACTGGCCAGTAGGTTGTGGGCAAGTCCTGAATTGGAGGCGGGATCGTGCAGAGCATCCGGCGGGTCGCGGTCATCGGCGGCAACCGCATCCCCTTCGCCCGGTCCAACTCCCGGTACGCCAGCGCGTCCAACGCCGACATGCTGGGCGCGGCCCTCGACGGGCTCGTCGCCCGGTTCGGGCTGGCCGGGCAGCGGGTCGGCGAGGTCGTCGCGGGGGCGGTGCTCAAGCACTCCCGGGACTTCAACCTCACCCGCGAGGTGGTGCTCGGCTCGAAGCTCGACCCGCACACCCCGGCGTACGACATCCAGCAGGCGTGCGGCACCGGCCTGGAGGCGACGATCCTGGTCGCCAACAAGATCGCCCTCGGGCAGCTCGACGTCGGCATCGCCGGCGGCGTCGACACCACCTCCGACGCCCCGCTCGCCGTCAACGAGGAGATGCGACGCACCCTGATCCGGCTCAACTCCGCCCGCACCCTCGGCGAGCGGCTGCGGATCGCGGCGAAGCTGCGCCCACTCCAGCCGTTCCAGCCGGAGATCCCGCGCAACGCGGAGCCGCGTACCGGGCTGTCGATGGGCGAGCACGCCGCCCGCACCGCCCTGCGCTGGAACGTCGACCGGCAGGCCCAGGACGAGCTGGCGCTGCGCTCCCACCAGCGGCTCGCCGCCGCGTACGAGCGGGGGTTCTTCGACGACCTGATGACCCCCTATCTGGGGCTGACCCGGGACCAGAACCTCCGCCCGGACACCACGCTGGAGAAGCTCGGCTCGCTCAAGCCGGTCTTCGGCCACCGGGGCCCGGACGCCGAGCACGCGACCATGACCGCCGGCAACTCGTCTCCGCTCACCGACGGCGCGTCCACGGTGCTGCTGGCCAGCGAGGAGTGGGCGGCCGAGCACAACCTGCCGGTGCTCGCCTGGTTCTCCTGGTCGGCGACGGCGGCCGTCGACTTCGTGCACGGCGACGAGGGGCTGCTGATGGCCCCCGCGTACGCCGTGCCCCGGATGCTGGCCGGGGCCGGGCTGACGTTGCAGGACTTCGACTACTACGAGATCCACGAGGCGTTCGCCTCCCAGGTGCTGGCCACCCTCGCCGCCTGGGAGTCGCCGGAGTTCTGCAAGGACCGGCTCGGCCTGGACGCCCCGCTCGGGCCGATCGACCGGGACAAAATCAACGTCAACGGCTCGTCCCTGGCCGCCGGCCACCCGTTCGCCGCCACCGGCGGGCGGATCGTCGCCACGCTGGCGAAGCTGCTCGCCGAGGCCGGCTCCGGGCGGGGGCTGATCTCGATCTGCGCGGCCGGCGGGCAGGGGGTCACCGCGATCCTGGAACGCTGACCCGCCGGCTGACCCGTCACCCGGGCGCTGACGCACGGGCCGCGGCTCTTCGTCCCGGGCGCGCAGCACGTCGACGTCCGGCGGCCAGGTGGCCGGCGGCCGACGTTCACCGTGCGTTCAGCTCGGTGTGTGGCTGTGGTGACCTCGGGCCGGCAGGGTGACCGGCGGCGCGCATGCGCCGGCAAGATCCGTACTCTGCGTCCGAACGGGGCCCGGCACACCGATGGACATCAGCGCAGCCGGGGCACCGGACCTGTCCGTGGTCGTCCCCATGTACAACGAGCAGGACGTCGTCGCGGTGTTCGTCGAGCGGCTGCGGCCGGTGCTCGACGGCACCGGCACCACGTACGAGGTGGTCGCCGTCGACGACGGCAGCCGGGACCGCACGGCCCGGCTGCTTCTCGACCACGCCCGGTCCTGGCCCCAGCTGCGGGTGGTCCGGCTGCGCCGCAACAGCGGCCACCAGGCCGCCCTGACCGCCGGGCTGCACCGGTCCCGGGGGCGCTGGGTGGTCAGCATCGACGCCGACCTCCAGGACCCGCCCGAGGTCATCCCCGAGATGCTGGCCACGGCCCGCGAGCGGGGCGTCGACGTCGTGTACGGGGTGCGCGCCGACCGGAGCACCGACACGCCCTTCAAGCGGGGCACCGCAGGCCTGTACTACCGGCTGATGCGCCGCATCGTCGGCGCTGACCTGCCCGCGCAGGCGGGCGACTTCCGGCTGGTCAGCCGGGACGTGGTGGAGGTGCTGCGCCGGTTGCCCGAGCGCACCCCGGTGTACCGGCTGCTGGTGCCCTCGCTCGGCTTCGCCGCCGCCGAGGTGCGCTACTCCCGCGCGGTCCGGGCCGCCGGGGCGACGAAGTACCCGCTGCGCCGGATGGTCGCGCTGGCCTGGGACAGCACGGCGAACTTCACCGCCGCGCCGCTGCGGCTGGCCACCTGGCTCGGCGTGGTCAGCTTCGCGTCCTGCCTGGTGCTGGCCGTCCTCGGCCTGATCGCGTACGCCGGCGGCGCGACCATTCCGGGCTGGACCTCGCTGTTCGTGGCGGTGCTGCTGTTCAGCGCCGTCCAGCTCATCTGCCTCGGCCTGCTCGGCGAGTACGTCGGTCGCATCTACCGCACCGTGCAGAACCGCCCCACCCACCTCGTCGGCTTCGACTCCGCCGAGGTCCCCGACCCGCCGGACGTGACCGTCGTCGAGCCGACCGCCGTACGCGACGCGCCGGCCGTGGCGGTGACGGGTGGCCGGGCCGGTGACTGAACCGGCCGTGCTGACGCAGGACGCGGCGGTACGGGAGGCGCCCGCGACGCGGGGCGTGCCGGCGGGGCGGGGCGGGATGGCCCGTCGGGTCGCGGCGGCGCTCGCCTGGTCGGCGGCGCTCGCCGCCCTCCTCGCCGGCTGGTGGTGGACGGGCACCCCCGGCGGCGACATCGCCCGGTACGTCGCCTACTGGGCGCTCGCCCTGGTGCTGCCCGGCACGCTCGTGCACCGGGCGCTGCGGGGCAGCCGGGGCAACCTGCCGGAGGACCTGGGCTACGGCGCGGCGGTCGGTCTGCTGCTGGAGCTCGCCGCCTGGGCGGTCGCCACGGCCAGCGGCACGCAGCCGGCGCTGCGCTGGTGGCCGGTCCCGGTGCTGGCGCTCTTCGTCGCGGTGCCCGGGCTGCGGCGGCACTGGCGGATCGCCCGGCCCCGGCCGCTGCCGCTGCCCTGGACGCTGGCGGTCGCCGGGGTGCTGGTCCTGCTGGTGGCCTGGGCGGCCGTGGGCTGGCGGGCCAACCCGCTGCCGCCGGTGGACCACGTCTACTACCAGGACCTGCTCTACCACCTGGGGCTGGTGCACGAGCTGACCCGGGACATGCCCTTCGAGCTGCCGCAACTGGCCGGGGAGCCGCTGCGCTACCACTACCTGGTCGACGCACACCTGGCCAGCGCCAGCATGATCACCGGTACGGGGCCGGCGACGGTCCTGCTCCGGCTGTGGCTGGTGCCGGTCGCCGCGACGGCCGTCGTCGTCACCGCCGGGCTGGCGCGGGACCTCAGCGGACGCTGGTGGGCCGGTCCGGTCGCCGCCGGGACGGCGTACGTCGGGGTGTCGCTCTCCCTCGGCTCCGCCGCCACGGCCAGCGGCACCCTCCCGCTGTCCGTCGAGAGCCCGTCGCAGACGTACCTGCTGCCCCTGCTCCTGCTGCTCATCGGCGTCTGCGTGGACGTGGTGCGCGGCCGGCGGCCCGGGCCGGGCTGGGCGCTGGTGCCGGCGGCGGGCCTGGCCGTCGCCGGTGCCAAGTCCAGCGGCCTGCCCCCGCTGATCGCCGGGGTGGCGCTGGCCGGGGTGGTCGTCGGCTGGCGGGCCCGCCGGGTGCCGTGGGCCGTCGTGTCGCTGTTCGCGGTGCTGGTCGCGGCCATGGTCGTCGGGTACCGCCTGTTCGCCGGGGGCGGCGCGGGCGTGCTCTCCCCGCAGGTGTTCGGGGTGCTGCGCTTCACCGCGCCGTGGCGGCAGACCGTCGGCGCGGGCGGGGGCATCGCCGCCGGCGGCCTGCTGCCGCCGGGACTCGCGGCGGCCGGCGGAACCGGGTGGCTCTTCGCGGTCGCCGTGCTGGGCTGGTGGCTGGTGCTCCAGGCGCCCCGGTTCGTGGGAGTGCTGCTCCTGGCCCGCCGGGGCACCCGGGTCGACCCGGCGGCATGGCTGCTGGCCGGCGCGCTGGTCGCCGGGGCGGGCGGGGCCTGGTCCTTCTTCCACCCGTCGGTCAGCCAGCTCTACTTCTTCCTGGCGGTGGTCCCGTTCGGGGCGCTGCTGACCGGCTGGCTGCTGGCCGCGGCGCGTCCGTGGTGGCCGGTCGTGGCGGTCGCCGGGGCGGTGGGCGCGGCGGCCCAGTGGCTGCTCGACCCGCTGGGTCCACCCGAGCGGACGCGGCGTGCCTGGCTGTGGGCGATGGCCGTGCCGGCGGGCCGGGTGCTGTTGCTGGCCGGCGTCGCCGCGCTGTTGGCCGTCCTGCTCACCGGGTTGCGCGCCCGACGGGGCCGGGGCCGGCTGCCGGCGGGGCCCGGCGAGGATCGGCCTCCGGCGGGGGCGTCGTGGCGTAGCCGGGCGGCGGTGGCCGGGGCGGTCGCCGCGCTGTGCGGGGCGAGCGTGGCCGGCGGCCTGGAGTGGACCGCCCGCCGGGTCGGGGACCCGCCCCGGGTGCTCTCCGCCGCCGACCGGCCGTGGGCGATCACCCGGGACGAGGCGCGGGCCGCCCTCTGGCTGGACGCCCATGCCGGCCCGGAGGACGTGGTGGCCACCAACGTGCACTGCCGGCCGGTGCCGACCGTCGCGCACTGCGACGCGCGGGCCTTCTGGGTGAGCGGGCTGGGCGGACGGCGGGCGCTGGTGGAGAGCTGGGGCTACACGGACGAGGCCCTGGCCGCGCACGCGCGCGACGGCTTCTCGTACCCCCGACAGCCCGCGCCCGACCCCGAGCTGTTCGCCCGCAACGAGCGGCTGTTCACCGCGCCGACGGCCGGGGAACTGGACCGGGTGCGCCGCGAGAACGGCGTCCGGTGGCTGTTCGCCGACTCGGCCGCCGGCCCGGTGTCGCCGGAGCTGGCCCGGCTCGCCGAGGTGCGGTTCGTCGCCGGCCCGGTGACCGTGTACCGCCTCCGCTGACCATGTCTGCGGCGGTGGTCCCTCCTGCGCAACGCCCACGCCACAGCAGACCAAGACCCTCGTGGTGACCGCGACGTTGCACGACATCCCGCGTCTGACCAGCAGCGGCTTCCCGCCGGCCCGCGCCGGCCCGCTCCGTCGCCAGGGGCGGGCTGGCTCGGGTGGCGGGCCCGGCGTGCGAAAGAATGAGGCACGTGACGACGATCCCGAACGTGCTCGCCCACCGGTACGCCTCGCCCGAGCTGGTCGCCCTCTGGTCACCTGAGGAGAAGGTGCGGATGGAGCGGCGGCTCTGGCTCGCCGTCCTCCGCGCCCAACGGGACCTCGGCGTGGCCGTCCCCGACGGCGTGGTCGAGGCGTACGAGCGGGTGCTCGACGACGTCGACCTGGCCTCGATCGCCGAGCGCGAGCGGGTCACCCGGCACGACGTGAAGGCCCGCATCGAGGAGTTCGGCGCGCTCGCCGGGCACGAGCACGTGCACAAGGGGATGACCTCCCGGGACCTCACCGAGAACGTCGAGCAACTCCAGGTCCGGGCGTCGCTGGAGCTGGTCCGCGACCGGGTGGTGGCCACCCTCGCCCGGCTCGCCCGGCTCGCCAACGAGCACTCCGGCCTGGTCATGACGGGCCGGTCGCACAACGTCGCGGCGCAGGCCACCACGTTGGGCAAGCGCTTCGCGTCGGCCGCCGAGGAACTGCTGATCGCGTACGAGCGGCTGGAGGACCTGATCGCCTGGTACCCGCTGCGGGGGATCAAGGGTCCGGTCGGCACCGCCGCCGACCAGCTCGACCTGTTCGACGGCGACGCCCACAAGGTCGCCGAGCTGGAGCGTCGGGTCGCCGAGCACCTCGGCTTCGCCCGGGTGCTGGACAGCGTCGGCCAGGTCTACCCCCGCTCGATCGACCTGGCGGTGCTCGCCGCGCTGGCCCAGGTCGCCGCCGCGCCGTCGTCGCTGGCCACCACGATCCGGCTGATGGTCGGCCAGGAGCTGGTCACCGAGGGCTTCAAGGCCGGCCAGGTGGGCTCCAGCGCGATGCCGCACAAGATGAACACCCGGTCCAGCGAACGGGTGAACGGCTTCGCGGTGATCATCCGGGGGTATCTGTCGATGGTCGGCGAGCTGGCCGGCGACCAGTGGAACGAGGGGGACGTCTCCTGCTCGGTGGTCCGCCGGGTGGCCCTGCCGGACGCGTTCTTCGCCGCCGACGGGCTGTTCCAGACGTTCCTCACCGTGCTGGACGAGTTCGGGGCGTACCCGGCGGTGGTCAACCGGGAGCTGGAGCGCTTCCTGCCCTTCCTGGCCACCACGAAGATCCTGGTCGCGGCGGTACGCCGGGGCGTCGGCCGGGAGGCCGCGCACGAGGCGATCAAGGAGCACGCGGTCGGTGTGGCGCTGGCGATGCGGGAGCGGGCGGCCGCCGAGAACGACCTGTTCGACCGCCTCGCCGCCGACGCCCGCCTGGGCCTGTCCCGCGCCGACATCGATGCCCTGGTTGCCGACCGCACCGCCTTCGTGGGCGCGGCCGGGGCCCAGGTCGACCGGGTGACCACCCGCATCGCCAAGATCGTCAGCGCCCACCCCGCGGCGGCAACCTACACTCCGCCCCCTATTCTCTGACCCCGCCGGCCGGCGGGGACGGGTCAGGAGTCGCGGGTGGGGGTTTCGGCCGCAGAGGAGAGGTCGGGGGCGCTGGCGGGTTCGGCGATGCCGCCCGGGTCCTTGGCGATCGTCGGGTCGTGTGCCGTGTCGGCGGCGATCGCCGGCTGGTCCGGGGGCATGACGTCCGGGGTCTTGGGGGCCACGATGACGGCCGTGCCGTACGCGCAGATCTCCATCCACATCTCGCCGCAGTCCCGGCTGTCGAAGCGCATGCCGATCACGGCGTTCGCGCCGAGGCGGCGGGCCTCGTCGCCGAGGCGGGCCACCGAGTCCGTACGCCAGCGGGTCAGGTTGTCCGGCGCCATCGGGTCGTACGCGCCGCCGCGGAGGTTCTTCACCCCCTCGCGGTACGGGTTGCGCGTCCTGGCCATCGAGGACACCACTTCACCGAGGATCTGGCGGATCTCGTAGCCGGGCAGTTGATCCGTCGTCACGACCAGCACGTTCTGATGCTGTCGCACCGGCCGGCGGCCGTTCGTCGGCCATGGCCACCTGACCGGATGCTGCAAAAGGGGTCGGCGCGGACGGCCGGCGCTCCGCCGACCATCCGCGCCGGGCAGGGCCCTAACCGGCAGACACCGGCCACCGAGGTATCCGGGGTCCGGTTGTACGCGATGTAACGATTCGGCGAACGCAGCCGCGGTGAATCGCCTGCCTCCGGACGTATCGCGCGGGATCGGACGCGATACGTCCCCGCGTCCCGCCGGTTATGTCGATCACTGCCTGGACTGCCCCCGGCCGGTGCGGCTGAGGCGGTATCTGCCAGGTAGGCTGGCTGCGCTCGCCCGTTGTGGGTCGGCACCCAACTGCGTACACAGTCAGGAGTGCCCAGTGCCTCGCGTCGTCGTCGACGTCATGCTCAAGCCCGAGATCCTCGATCCTCAGGGCCAGGCCGTCGCAAACGCGCTGCCCCGGCTCGGCGTCAGCGACGTCGCCTCTGTCCGGATCGGCAGGCGGATCGAGATCGACTTCACCGGTGAACCGGACCTGGACCGGGCCCGGGAGATCGCCGACAAGCTGCTCGCCAACCCGGTCATCGAGGACTTCACCGTCCGCCTCGTCGAGACCGTGGACGCGCAACCGTGACCGCCCGGGTCGGTGTGGTGACGTTCCCCGGCTCGCTCGACGACGGGGACGCGGCGCGGGCCGTCCGAATCGCCGGCGCGGAGCCGGTCCGGCTCTGGCACGGCGACCCGGACCTGCGCGGGGTGGACGCCGTCGTCCTACCCGGCGGCTTCTCCTACGGCGACTACCTGCGCTGCGGCGCCATCGCCCGGTTCGCCCCGGTGATGGAGACCCTGGTGGACGCCGCCCGTGGCGGCCTGCCGGTGCTCGGCATCTGCAACGGCTTCCAGATTCTCTGCGAGGCTCATCTGCTGCCCGGCGCGCTCACCCGCAACCAGCACCTGCACTTCCGCAACCGCGACCAGGTCCTGCGGATCGAGGCGGCCGGCACGGCGTGGACGAACACCTTCCAGCCCGGCCAGGAGATCCTGATCCCGGTCAAGAACGGCGAGGGCTGCTACGTCGCCGACGCCTCGACGCTGGACGAGCTGGAGGCCGAGGGTCGGGTCGTCGCCCGCTACGTCGGCGGCAACCCCAACGGGTCGCAGCGCGACATCGCCGCCATCACCAACCCCGCCGGCAACGTGGTCGGCATCATGCCGCACCCCGAGCACGCCGTGGAGGCGCTCACCGGCCCTTCCCTGGACGGCCTCGGCTTCTTCACCTCGGTGCTCAAGTACCTGGTGGGGGCGCCGGCGTGACCGTGCGCGGCACCAACGGTCGGCTCCACCGCCCCGGCGGCGGCGAGCGCAACGAGGAGAGGTCATGACCACCCATCCGGACCCGGCGGTACGGGAGACCCCGGGCGGCTTCCCCGCCGCCCCGGCGGAGCCCTTCGCGGCCACCGTGGCTCCGCAGGCCGGCCCGGTCGCCCCGGCCCGGCCCGGCGAGCCGGTCCACCCCGAGTCGTCCCGGCCCGTCCCGGCCGCCGACTGGGCGCACGGCCTGGACACCGTGTCGCGCGCCGCCGAAACCCCCGAGGAGCTTCAGCCGTACGCGGAGCTGGGTCTCCGCGACGACGAGTACGCCCGGATCCGGCAGATCCTCGGCCGGCGTCCCACCCAGGCCGAGCTGGCCATGTACTCGATCATGTGGAGCGAGCACTGCTCCTACAAGTCGAGCAAGGTGCACCTGCGCCAGTTCGGCGAGAAGGCCCCGCCGAGCGACCGGCTGCTGGCGGGCATCGGCGAGAACGCCGGCGTGGTCCAGGTCTCCGACGAGCTGGCGGTGACCTTCAAGGTCGAGTCGCACAACCACCCGAGCTTCGTCGAGCCGTACCAGGGCGCGGCGACCGGCGTCGGCGGCATCGTCCGGGACATCCTCGCCATGGGTGCCCGCCCGGTCGCCGTGATGGACCCGCTGCGCTTCGGCGCGGCCGAGCACCCCGACACCGCCCGGGTGATGCCCGGCGTGGTGGCCGGCGTCGGCGGCTACGGCAACTGCCTCGGCCTGCCCAACATCGGCGGCGAGGTCGTCTTCGACCCCTGCTACCAGGGCAACCCGCTGGTCAACGCGCTCTGCCTCGGCGTGCTGCGGGTCGACCGGCTGCAGAAGAAGGAGGCCACCGGCCCCGGCAACGTCGTGGTGCTGATGGGCGCCCGGACGGGCCGCGACGGCATCGGCGGCGTGTCGGTGCTGGCCAGCGCCACCTTCGACGAGGGCAGCGAGCAGCGTCGCCCGTCCGTGCAGGTCGGCGACCCGTTCATGGAGAAGCTGCTGATCGAGGCCTGCCTGGAGCTGTACGACGCCGAGCTGGTCGTCGGCATCCAGGACCTGGGCGGCGCGGGTCTGACCTGCGCGCTCACCGAGACGGCCGCCTCCGCCGGCACCGGCATGCGGGTCTGGCTGGAGCGGGTCCCGCTGCGCGAGGCCTCGATGGAGCCGCAGGAGATCCTGGCCAGCGAGTCCCAGGAGCGGATGCTGCTGGTCGTCGCACCGGAGAAGCTGGAGGCGGTACTCAAGACCGCCGAGAAGTGGGGCGTCTGGGCCACCGCGATCGGCGAGGTCACCGCCCCGTCGCCGGACGGCCGGCCGGGCCGCCTGGTGATCACCTGGCGCGACCAGCTCGTGGTGGACGTCCCGCCGGGCTCGCTGGTCGACGACGGCCCGGTCTACGCCCGCCCGATGCGCGAGCCGGCCGACCTGATCCTGCTCCAGGCCGACCGCGCCGAGACGTTGCCCCGGCCGTCGACGCCGGAGGCCCTGCGCGAGACGGTGCTGCGCATGATCGCGTCGCCGAACCTGGCCGACAAGACCTGGGTCACCGAGCAGTACGACCGGTACGTGCTGGGCAACACCGTGCTCGCCCAGCCGGAGGACTCCGGCGTGATCCGCATCGACGAGCGCACCGGCCTCGGCGTGGCCCTGTCGCTGGACGGCAACGGCCGGTACGCCCGCCTCGACCCGTACCACGGCACCAAGCTGGCGCTGGCCGAGGCGTACCGGAACGTGGCCGTGACCGGTGCGAAGCCGATCGCCGTGACCAACTGCCTCAACTTCGGCTCGCCGGAGGACCCGGGCGTGATGTGGCAGTTCGCCGAGGCCGTGCGTGGCCTGGCGGACGGCTGCCTGGAGCTGGGCATCCCGGTGACCGGCGGCAACGTCAGCTTCTACAACCAGACCGGCGCGGCGGCGATCCACCCGACCCCGGTCGTGGGCGTGCTCGGCGTGCTGGACGACGTCGCCAGCCGGGTGCCGATGGGCTTCGTCCCCCGCTCCGCCGGCGACCACGACCAGCTCTTCCTGCTCGGTGAGACGCACGTGGAGCTGTCCGGCTCCGAGTGGGCCTGGGTCACGCACGAGCACCTCGGTGGCATCCCGCCGCAGGTCGACCTGGGCCGCGAGCGGCAGCTTGCCGACCTGCTGGCCGAGGCGGCCCGGGTCGGGCACCTCAGCTCCGCGCACGACCTCTCCGACGGCGGTCTCGCCCAGAGCCTGGTCGAGTCCTGCCTGCGGCGTGGCGTCGGGGCGGCGATCGCGGTGCCGGAGCAGTTCACCGGTGGCTCGATGCCGTTCGTCTTCCTGTTCAGCGAGTCGGCCGGGCGGGTTCTGGTTTCGGTGCCGCGCGGCCACGAGAAGGCGTTCACCGCACTGTGCGCCGAGCACGGGGTGCCGTGGGAGTTCATCGGGGTCACCGACCCGGCCGGCGGGGCGTTGGAGGTGCGCGGCCAGTTCCGGATCGGCTTGGACGAACTTGCCGCCGCGCACACCGCCACGCTGCCCAGGCTCTTCGGCGGGTCGGAGCAGCCGGTCGCGTCGGCGAGGGCCGTCCCCGCCGCGCCGTCCGCCGCAGCGGCAGCGACGCAGCCCGTCGCGGCGACGCTGGCCGTTGGCGAGGCGGAGTCGTCCGCGCCAGCAGCGGAGCCGCCCGCACCGGAGGCTGCCGAGCCGCCAGCGGCTCAGGTCGCCCCGGCTGTCGCCGCCGACGGGCCGCAGCCGGCCGGGGCCGAGCCGCAGCGGGTCGACGGCGCGGAGCCGGCGGACGGTCCCGACCCCGGTGAGTCCGATCGGTCCGCCGCGCCCGATCAGCGCTGAGGCGTTGACCGTAACGGTCTACGCCCAGCCCGGCTCGGGTGCCCGGTTCGACTGGGGGCTGGCCGGGGCGGCGGAACTCGGCCGCGTCTGCGCCGTCCTGGTGGTGGTGGACGTGCTCTCGTTCACCACCACCGTGGAGGTGGCGGTCGCCCGGGGCATGCGGGTGCACCCGTTCCCCTGGGGCGAGCAGGCGGCCGAGTACGCCCGCCGGGTCGGCGCGGTTGCCGCCGTGGGGCGTCGGCAGGTGACCCCGGCCCAGCCGTGGTCGCTCTCCCCGGCGGCCCTGCGCACCGCGCCGGCCGTCGCGGACCTGGTGCTGCCGTCGCCGAACGGCTCGGCGATCAGCGCCGCCGCCAGCGCCACGGGGCTGCCGGTGGTCGCGGCCTGCCTGCGTAACGCCCGCGCCGTCGGGCGTTGGCTGACCGACCAGGGGTACGGCTCGGTCGACGCCCCGATCGGCGTGGTGGCCTCCGGGGAGCGCTGGCCGGACGGTTCGCTGCGCCCGTCGGTGGAGGACCAGCTCGGGGCGGCGTATGTGCTCGACGCGCTCTCCGGTGTGCCCGGCGGGCTGTCGGTGGAGGCGGCGATGGCGCTTGCCGCGCTGGCCGCCATTCCGGACGTACCGTCCGCCGTGCGCGGCTGCGTCTCCGGCCGCGAACTGACCGAGGGTGGCTTCGGCGGGGACGTGGAGGTCGCCGTCCAGGTCAATGTCTCGGGCGTGGTGCCGGTGCTGCGCCAGGGCGTCTTCTCCGCCGCCCGGCTCTGAGCAGCCGGGCCACACACGCCTACTCGAGGGGAGCGGCTGCCGGAGTCGGCAGCCGCTCCCCTCGTCGTTCGGGCGCGGGATGGGCCCGCGTCAGATCAGTCGTCCAACCAGTCCAGCCGGCGGCCACCCCGGTCCTGCTGCGGCGGGCCGTCGGGCCGGTCCCGGCCCTGCTGCTGGGCCTGGTCGTCGTAGTAGCCGCCGCCCTGCTGCTGGTCGTAGCTGGTCGGCTGCGCGTAACCGCGGTCGTCGTAGCCGCCGCGTTGCTGCGGGGGCTCCTGACCGTACCCGCCCTGTTGGCCGTAGCCCCCCTGTTGGCCGTAGCCCTCGGTGCCGTACCCGCCGCGCTGGTCGTAGCCGCCTTGCTGGCCGTAGCCTTCGGTGCCGTACCCGCCGGTGGGTGCACTGCCGCCGGCGTACCCGCCGGTGGGCTCGCCGCCGCCGTAGCCGCCGGTGGGCTCGCCGCCGCCCCGGCCGTACTGCGGGGCCTCCGGCTGGCCGTAGCCGTGAGCCTGCTCTGGCTGGTAGGTGCTGGTCGGGTACGGGTCGGCGGGTGGTGTGTAGGAGGCGGTGCCGTCGCCGGTGTAGCGCCCGGTCGGCTCGTCGTAGCGCTCGCCGCCGTAGCCGCCACCGCCCTGGGCCGGGTACCCCCTGGCCGGTGCGCCCGCCGGGGCGCCGTACCCGCCGCCGGACGGTGCCTCGGCGCCGTATCCGTCGCCCGCGTTGCCGTACCCGCCACCCGAGGCCGGCGCGCTGCCGTACCCGCCACCCGAGGCCGGGGCGCTGCCGTAGCCGCCACCCGAGGCCGGCGCGTTGCCGTACCCGCCACCCGAGGCCGGGGCGCTGCCGTACCCGCCCGGCGCGGAGGCGCTGCCGTAGCCGCCGCCCGATGCGGGGGCGGTGCCGTAGCCGGCACCGGAGGCCGGCGCGCCGCCGTACCCGCCGGCCGCGCCGTAACCGCCGGCCTGGGGCTCGTCGCCGTAGCCGCCGCCGGCCCAACCGCCCTGCTGTTGGCCGCCCGCGCCGTACTGGGCGGGCGGAGCGCCGTAGGGGTCCGGCGGAACGTCGTCGACGATCGGCCGGTGCATCATCGTCGGGGCGTCACTGAGCGAGGTGCCGCCGACCATCGTCGGGGCGGGGCCGGCACCCACCCGGTTCACCACTCGCGTCTGGTCGTCCACCCCGCCGTACGCCCCCCGGGTGGCCGGGATCGCGCCCGCCGCGGCGGCACCCGTCGGGGCGTCCTCGGTGTCGTCGCCGGTCTCCCGGCGCTTCATCCACAGCAGCACGATGGTACCGACGCCGACCGCCACGAACAGGCCGCCGAGCAGGATGAGCAGCCAGGACCCGAAGCCGCTGTCGTCCTCGGCGGCGGCGTTCTTCACGGCGCCCGCGGTGGCACCCGGCGTCTCCTCGGTGGCCTCGTCGGTCGCCTCGTCGGTCGGCAGCGGCTCCTCGCTGGCCGACGGGCTGGGGCTCGGGCTCACCTCGACCTTGATCGCCAGGCTGAGCCGCTGGCCGCTCACACTCTGCCCGGCACTCGCGGTGAAGGACTTGGTGGCGTTCACCGTGCCCTGGATTGCGCCGATGTCGATCCGGCCGGGAGTGATGGGCCGGTCGGTGCTGCCGGTGAAGCTGAAGTTGCCGCTGCCGTTGCTGGTGGTCTCGTAGCGGTGCCCGGCGCTGTCCTGGAGCATCACGACGGCGTTCGGCACCGCCTCGCCGTTGGCCGTCGCGACGACCTTGCCGGAGACCGACCTGACGGTCTGTGTCTGGGCGGGGGTCGTCGGCGCGGCCTTGGCGACCAAGGTGACCGTCGTCGAGCCCTGCTGGCTCTGACCGTTCGTGTCGGTGGCCTTGACCGTGATCACAGCGGAGCCGTTGGCGGCATCGGCGGCGAGCCTGAAGGTTGCGGTGTAGTTGGCGCTCTGGTCGACGCGCCCGCGAGAACAGCCGTCAACGCAGGTCAGCTTCGAGTTGTTCGAGTTGACCTGCACGTCGGCCGATTCGTCGGGGATGGCGAATTTCAGGCTGTAGGTGACTCGCACGGTGCCGCCAGCTTCGACCGAACTCGGCGAGGCCGATACGTTGCCGACACTGGGAGCGGCCAGGGCGGGTGTGGCGGGGGTGGCGAGCAGGGCGCCGACAACCAGCGCCACGACCACACCGGCCCGCTGCTGCCAGGCACGTCGGTGTGTTGACACGTCCACCGCCTTCCGGTCTGACTTCCCTGGCCGGCGGGGCGCCGGCCGGGGATCATCACGGTACGAATACGCCGTCGGCAACTATGCCTTGTCTGACCGGATCGGCGCGACCCAGGGCCAGCGTCGAAAGCGCCGGAGCAGGGTCGTATCGTCCCTTCGTGTCCTCTCCGCACTTTAAGTCCGCAGCGGTCGCCGAGGCGCTCGCCGCGCTCGATGAAGGTCGTACGCCCGAACGGCCGGTGTTCCGGGAGGCGGTCCGTGCCTTGTTGGCCGCCCTCACGGAGCGTGCCCCCGGCCGATCGGTGGAGGTGCGTGTCCCACCTTACGGTGCAGTTCAGTGCATTCCCGGTCCCCGACACACCCGCGGCACCCCGCCGAACGTCGTCGAGCTGGATCCGACCACGTGGCTGGAGCTCGCGACGGGCCGCCGGAGCTGGGCGGACGCGGTCACCGAGGGTCGTGTTCGGGTCAGCGGGGCCCGTTCGGACCTCTCCGCGCACCTTCCGCTTCATCTGAGTGAACGATCCGACTAGACGATCACTCACCGGAGCTGGACCGTGACTTTCTGTATTGACGCTGATTCGCGTACACTGTCAGGCGACGACAGTGGTCCCGGCCGGGCAACGCGGACCAGCAACTCCGTCCGGCCCGGCCAGTCCCGACCAGCATGAGGGAGCGGCAGGTGCCCCGAGGCGACGGCCGGCTGAGCCACGACCTTGATCCCCAGCGACCCGGCCCCCAGGACGCCTGCGGCGTCTTCGGCGTCTGGGCGCCCGGGGAGGAGGTCGCCAACCTGACCTACTTCGGGCTCTACGCCCTCCAGCACCGTGGCCAGGAGGCCGCCGGGATAGCCGTCAGCGACGGCTCCGGGGTGGTGGTCTACAAAGACCTCGGCCTGGTGGCCCAGGTATTCGACGAGCCGACCCTGGCGAGCCTGCGTGGGCACCTGGCGATCGGTCACGCGCGATACTCGACGACCGGCGGCTCGACCTGGGAGAACGCCCAGCCGACCATCCGGTCCACCAGCGCGGGCACCACCATCGCGCTGGCGCACAACGGCAACCTGGTCAACACCGCCGAGTTGCAGCGCGAGGTGGCCGAGCGGGGCCTGGTCGCCGACGGCGCGACCAACGACACCTCGCTGGTGACCATGCTGCTGGCCAGCCGGCCGGACCTGTCGGTCGAGGCCGCCGCGCTGGAGGTGCTGCCCCAGCTACGCGGGGCGTTCAGCTTCGTCTTCATGGACGAGTCGACGCTCTACGCGGCCCGCGACCCGCACGGCGTGCGCCCGCTGGTCCTCGGCCGGTTGGAGCGCGGCTGGGTGGTGGCGAGCGAGACCGCCGCGCTGGACATCGTGGGCGCGAGCGTGGTCCGCGAGGTGGAGCCGGGCGAGCTGATCGCCATCGACGAGGACGGCCTGCGATCGGCCCGGTTCGCCTCGCCCGAGCCGAAGGGCTGCCTCTTCGAGTACGTCTACATCGCCCGCCCCGACGCCACCATCGCGGGGCGCAACGTGCACGCGGCCCGGGTGCAGATCGGCCGTCAGCTCGCCAAGGAGCACCCGGTCGAGGCGGACCTGGTCATCCCGGTGCCGGAGTCCGGCACCCCGGCGGCCATCGGGTACGCCGAGGAGTCCGGCATCACCTACGGCGCCGGTCTGATGAAGAACCCGTACGTCGGCCGGACCTTCATCCAGCCGTCGCAGACCCTGCGCCAGCTCGGCATCCGGCTGAAGCTCAACCCGCTGCGGGAGAACGTGCGGGGCAAGCGGCTGGTGGTGGTCGACGACTCGATCGTGCGCGGCAACACCCAGCGGGCGATCGTGCGGATGCTGCGCGAGGCGGGCGCGCTGGAGGTCCACGTGCGGATCTCCTCCCCGCCGGTCAACTGGCCGTGTTTCTACGGCATCGACTTCGCCACCCGGGCCGAGCTGTTGGCCAACGGGCTGGACAACGAGGGCATCCGGCGGTCCATCGGCGCCGACACGCTGGGCTATGTTTCGCTGCCCGGCCTGATCGCCGCGACCGAGCAGCCGAAGACCCGGCTCTGCCGGGCCTGCTTCGATGGGGAGTACCCGATCGAGCTGCCGGCCGGGAACCTGATCGGCAAGCACGTGCTCGAAGGGGTGGGACGCCGGGTCGCCGATGCCCCGGACGCCCTCGGGCACGTCGTCCCACCGCTCGTCGCCACTTCGGGCGGCGCGACCGTACACCGCCCATAGCATCGCCCGACGCGGGTCCGACCGGCCACCGCCGGGCCCCGCGAGAACCACAAAAGGGGAGAACCGTGACGCACGTGTCCGAGCGCAGCGGCACAGGAAGCAGCTCGACCAGCACCGGCGGCGACCGCACGCCCTGGACGGCCGGCACCGGCCGCCCGGCGCGTAAACGCTCGGTCTCGTACGCGGACGCGGGCGTCTCGATCGAGGCGGGCGACCGTGCGGTCGAGCTGCTCAAGTCCAAGGTCAAGCAGACCCGTCGTCCGGAGGTCATGGGCGACCTCGGCGGCTTCGCCGGCCTGTTCCGGCTGGACACGAAGAAGTACAGGAACCCGATCCTCGCGTCCTCCACCGACGGCGTCGGCACCAAGCTGGTGATCGCCCAGCAGCTCGACATCCACGACACGATCGGCATCGACCTGGTCGCGATGGTCGTGGACGACCTGGTGGCCTGCGGGGCCGAGCCGCTGTTCCTGCTCGACTACATCGCCTGCGGCGAGGTCGTCCCCGACAAGGTGGCCGAGATCGGCGCGGGCATCGCCGACGGCTGCAGGTACGCCGGCTGCGCGCTGCTCGGCGGCGAGACCGCCGAGCACCCCGGCGTGCTGCGCCCGGACGAGTACGACGTCTCCGCCACCGGCGTCGGGGTGGTGGAGGAGAGCGAGATCCTCAGCCCGGAGCGGGTGGAGACCGGTGACGTGGTCATCGCGATGCGCTCCTCGGGCCTGCACTCCAACGGCTACTCCCTGGTCCGGCACGTGCTGCTGGGCGCCGGCCGGATGCGGCTGGACGTGGTGATCGAGGACTTCGGCCGGCAGCGCACCCTCGGCGAGGAGTTGCTCACCCCGACCAAGATCTACGCCCAGGACTGCCTCAAGCTGATCGCCGAGGCCGAGGTGCGGTCGATCGCGCACGTCACCGGCGGCGGCATCCCGGGGAACCTGGTCCGCATCCTGCCGGAGAACGTGGACGCGGTGGTCAACCGCTCCACGTGGAAGCCGCAGCCCATCTTCGACCTGATCCAGTCCAAGGGCCGGATCGAGGACCACGAGATGGAGGCGACGTTCAACATGGGCGTGGGCATGTTCGCCATCGTCTCCGCCGAGGACGCCGACCGTGCGCTCGCCACGCTGACCGGGCGGGGCGTGGACGCCTGGCAGGCTGGCGAGATCATCGAGGGCACCGGCAAGGTGCAGATGGTTGGCCAGCACACCCGGGGTTAGTATCGAGAGTCATTGATCAGTCAAGGCGTCTGAGCGGGGGTTACCCGAGCGGCCATCGCCGCCTAGCCTGAAGGCCACCCTTCGGGTGGGGAAGGAGGGCGATGGCTGCTCGGGGACGGCCGCTCAGCGGGATGCGGGGAATCTCCCCGGTCCCGTCGTACGTCGTGATGCAGCCGACCACCCTCTGCAACCTCGACTGCGCGTACTGCTACCTGCCGTTGCGGGCGGCGGATCGGCGGATGCCGGTCGCGGTCGCCGAGGCGGTCGCGGCCTCGGTGAACCGCTGGGCGGTGGCCGGCCGGTTCTCGGTGGTGTGGCACGGCGGGGAGCCGCTCGCGGCCGGCCGGGAGCACCTGGCCGCCCTGATCGCCCCGTTCGGCCCGGAGGTCGAGCACCACGTGCAGACCAACGCGACCCTTATCGACGACGCCTGGTGCGAGTTCCTCGCCGCGCACCGGGTGCGGGTCAGCGTGAGCGTGGATGGGCCGCGCGGGCGCAACGGCGACCGTGTCACCCGCGCCGGCCGGCCGGCGTACGACCGGATCGTGCGGGGGGTCGCGGCGCTGCGCCGGCACGGGCTGCCGTTCTCGGCCCTGGCGGTGGTCAACGACCCGGAGCCGGGTCGGGCCGCTGAGCTGTACGACTACTTCCTCGGCCTGGGCTGCGAGGTGCTGGGCGTCAACATCGAGGAGACGGAGGGGGTCAACACCCGGGGCAACGCCCACGACGCGGCCCAGGTGCGAGCGTTCTGGGCGGAGCTGGTGTCCGCCTGGCGTCGCGACCCCCGCATTCACCTGCGCGAGGTGGAGTGGTCGCTGCGGTACGCCGCGGCGGTCCTCGACGGTACGGTCGACGGGCTGCTGCCCCGGCGGCTCGACCCGATCCCCACGGTCGGCCACGACGGGTCGGTGGTCGTGCTCTCCCCGGAGTTGGCCGGCTTCTCCGCCCCCGGGTACGGCGATTTCAGCAGCGGCAACGTGCTGACCACACCGCTGGCCGAGATCCTGGCCAACGCGGAGCGGGCGACCGGCTGGGTGGGTGAGTTCCTGGCCGGTGTGGAGGCGTGCCGGGCGTCCTGCCCGTACTTCGGGTTCTGCGGTGGCGGGCACGCCGCCAACCGTTACTTCGAGCTGGGGCGTTTCGACGGTACGGAGACCGAGCACTGCCGCAACAGCAAGATCCGCTTACTGGAGGGAGTGTTGGACCATGCCCGAAAACACCGGACACCGACAGCCTGAGCGCGTCGGAGGGACCACCGAGGGCCCGGTCGCCGACCGGGTGCTGGATGTCGCAGACGGGCTCGTCGCGCTGCTGCAGGAGGCGGAGGATGCGCGCCGGCTGCGGTCGGAGGCGGCGGGACACGATGGCGCGGGCGCGGTTTGCGCCTGGAACCACTTCGAGAACATCCCGACGTTCTACAACTGGAACAACCGGCCCCGTTGAGGGGCATGACTCCGAGATCAAGGACCTGCCGATCGGTTGGAACGCCGCCGGTGGACAGATCCTTGATCATCGGTTGGTACGCCGGCCCCGGACGGGCACACACGCGAGCACGCGGACTACCGCGTGCTCAACTGCCCCCGGGGGTCAACGGGTTGGGCGGACCCAAGGGTCCGGGTCCTCGTCCGCGTGATCCTCGTCGTCGTCGTCGACATACTCTTTGTAGTCGTCGTCGAAGTCGTGGTTCGACTTACCAGCACCCGCCAGTTCGCGCTGCAAGGCGGTGAGGTCGGTGTTCGGGGAGTGGTACTTCAACTCCCGGGCCACCTTCGTCTGCTTGGCCTTAGCACGGCCGCGCCCCATGGCTCGACCCCCTCGCACAGAATTCGGGGCAGCCCGAAGGCGGGCCCCGATGACGTCAGGCATCTCTCGTGGCTCTTACGGTACATGGGGATGCCGCCCTTCGGCACCTCGGGTTACCGCAGGCCGGCTCCACGCGTCGCAGTCATCCGGCCGTCACCGATCGTATCGAGGTAAGGGGCGGTTGCCGAAGTGCCCGTGACTCCGGGCAGTTGGGCCGTTTCACCCCGATTTCCAGCTTAACGTCACCTGCCCGGCAGCCCTGCCCGGTCGCCCGACCCGGGGCGGTGACCGCCTCCGGGTCGGGCTGTGACCTTCACCGCAGTAGGTGACCCTCACCGCAGGTGGATGGCGCGCAGCCGGCCGACCTCCGCCATCCGGCGCTCGGCGAGTCGGTCCGCCGCCACCGCCGGCGGCACCCCCTCGGCGTCGGCGAGCCGCAGGATCTGCCGCGTGGTGTCGTAGATGCGGGTGGCCCGGAGCTTGGCCCGCTCGAAGTTGAAGCCCTCGATTTCGTCGGCCACCTGGATCACCCCGCCGGCGTTCACCACATAGTCGGGGGCGTAGAGGATGCCCCGTTCGGCGAGCAGCTTCTCGATGCCCGGGTGGGCGAGCTGGTTGTTCGCCGCCCCGGCGACCACCCTCGCCCGTAGCGCCGGCACCGTGTCGTCGTTCAGGGCGCCGCCCAGCGCGCACGGGGCGTACACGTCGATGTCGGCGGCGACGAGGGCGGCGTCGTCGACCAGCTCGACCTGCGGATGGTTGGCGCGCACCCACTCGCGCGGCCGGGGGTCGACGTCGGTCGCCACCACCTCGGCGTGGTCGTCGAGCAGGTGCCGGGTCAGGTGCTTGCCGACCTTGCCCAGCCCGGCCACGCCGACCCGCCTGCCGTTCAGGGTGGGCGCGCCCCAGACGTGTTCGGCGGCGGCCCGCATCCCCTGGAAGACGCCCCAGGCGGTCAGCACCGAGGAGTCCCCGGCACCGCCGTGCTCGACGCTGCGGCCGGTGACGTAGCGGGTCTCCCGGGCGATCACGTCCATGTCCGCCACGTATGTGCCGACGTCGCAGGCGGTGTAGTAGCGGCCGTTCAGCGACTCCACGAAGCGGCCGTACGCGCGCAGCAGCGGCTCGCTTTTGAGCTGCTCCGGGTCGCCCCAGATGACCGCCTTGCCGCCGCCCAGGTCGAGCCCGGCGAGCGCATTCTTGTACGCCATGCCGCGTGACAGGTCGAGCACGTCGGCAAGCGCCGACTCCTCGTCGGCGTATGGGTAGAAGCGGGTGCCGCCGAGCGCGGGGCCGAGCGCGGTGGAGTAGATCCCGATGATCGCGCGCAGGCCGGTCTGCGTGTCCTGGCAGAACACGACCTGCTCGTGGCCGGTGGACGACGGGTCGTCGGTGCTGGTGAAAACGCCCATGGCTGACTCCTGTGACGGTATGCGTCCTTGTGGGACGCGGACCTGGTCGCACGCCGGCGGGATGCTGCCGGTGCTACCGAGCCTAGTATCGGCCGACGCCGTGCCGTCGTCCGCAGCGTGCCCAGGTGCGCGGGCGTCCGGCGGGCCGGTGGGGTGCCGCGCGCGTGACCGGGGGCGCTGTGGGCGTCGGGGTTCCGTCTCGTGGGAGGATCGCGCCGTGCCGTCGCTCTTCGCTTCGTACCTGCGGGTGTACGAGCCGCTGACCGCCTTCGACCGGGACCGCCAGTCCTTCTGGCGGCGCTACGTCCAACAGGGGCGGGCGGTGGCCCCGTCGGAGGGGCCGGTGCGGCAGCGGACGGCGGTCATCGAGGCGCTCGGTGCGGGCTGGACCCGGCTGCCCGACCTGCCCGAGGAGGCGTACGTCCTGGAGGTCGACGACACCCTGCTGGTCTGCCCGTGGAACCTGCGAATCCGGGTGGCCGAGGCGGCGCTGAGCGCCCGCGACGGCGTGCCGTCCGTGCTGGCCGACGCGTTCGTGCCACCGATCCTGGCCGGGCAGGCCAAGGCGGTCGTGGAGGACTGGCGCAGCGGGGCCCGGGTGTTGGAGCACGGCGTCCCGCGGGTGCACGAGCAGATCGCCACCTGGGGGGTGCCGCTGCGCTGGTTCGTGCTGTTCGACTTCGAGGAGCGGGACCTGGTGACCCGGCCCGGGCGGCGCGCGCTGCGGTACCGGACGGAGATCTCCAAGGCTCGCCGCCGGTCGTCCCGGGCGCTGTCGGTGCTGCGCAAGACCGTCGGCGAAGCGCCGATCACCGAGGCGGTGAAGGAGGCCGCGCGCTGGCTGGAGGAGTTCCACCCGCGCTCGGTGGTGGAGCTGGACTACGGCGGCCTGGTCCAGTTGCTCTCCGACGAGGCCCTCGCCGAGGACGATTCCCCGGCTCTCGTCGCGGGTGGCCTCACCGGGCTGTCCAAGGGGGAGGCCGAGGAGGCGTCAGCGGCGTACGACCGGCTCGTCGCGCGGTGGCGGGCGGTCCAGTTGCTGGAGCGGTGCAACTAGCGCTGACCTGGGTAAAGACCTACCCAAGGGGGAACAAACCGCCCATGGAACCGCTCCCAAGGTGAGGTTGGCTCGTAATTGGAGCATCACGACCAGTGATTATGAGTCCGAATAAGGTGGTTTCTGACGTGTATTAGTCGTATAAATCGGGCATGGTTCATCCGTCCGTCTAGGGACCTTCGGCCGTTCGGCCCATGTCGGACATCGGGGACTAGCCGGACCATGGGAGACGCGTCGGCCGGCGGGACCCCGGCCGATGTCTATACCTGTGGAGGAGTGACCGATATGGCATCGCGAACGCACGAACCGGAGCCGCTGCTCACACCGGCCGAGGTGGCGTCGATGTTCCGTGTCGACCCGAAGACGGTGACCCGGTGGGCCAAGGCTGGCAAGCTCAGTGCCATCCGCACCCTGGGCGGCCACCGCCGTTACCGCGAGTCGGAGGTTCGCGCCCTGCTGCAGGGGCAGATCCCCCAGCAACGCCAGGGGGACTGACCCGCCGGGAAGTCCTTCAGAAGTTTTCGTTCCGATCAGGGGCGGCAGATCGCATCTGCCGCCCCTGATCCGTGTCCGGCCCGGGGCTTCAGGTCGCCGGGCTGCTTTGCTCGCCTTCGAGGCCCTGCCCTCTCAGCAGTTCGCTTCCCTCCGGGATTTCGCGCCTCACCCGCTCTGCTCGGCTCCGGGGTCGGCCTGCTCGGCGAGGGTCAGCCGGATGCCCACCGTGCCGCCCTCGCCCCGGCGTAGCCGGCTACCCAGCAGGCTGAGGCGGCCCAACAGCCGGTACTTCTGCTTCAGCAACTCGCGGATTCGCAGGGTACCCGCCGGATCACAGATCGTCGCCCGGCCGGCCACCGCCGCGCCGTGCGGGCGGCCCCGCACGTCGCACGGGGCGACCGTGACCTCGCCGCTGCGCCGGATGCGTTTCACCTTGCCGGAATCAGAGGCGGTCCACGCGGCGAGCGCGTCACCGTCGCGGACCACCCACACCGGTGTGGGCACAGCCCGCCCGTCCCTGCGGAACGTGGTCAACAGTACGTACTTCTCGGCACCCAGCCGGTCCAAGGTGGTCACGCCGACAGGATACGGCCGAGCGGCCGGACCGCAGCGGGGATAGCGTGAACCCTATGACCGGGGAACCCAGGATCGGCGACGTCTTCGGCGAGCTGCTGCGGGACGCCCTCGCCGTGGCCAGCGGCAGCGGCGCCCGGCCGCTGGCCGGTGGGCGGCTGCCCCGGCCGGTCGTGGAGGTCATCGAGCGGGACGACGGCCTGATCAACGGTGCCCCCGCCGCCCACTACCTGGCCGGCCCCGAGGACTGGCAGCCGTACGACCACCGGGCCGTGGACCGGGTGCGCGGCGAGACGCTGGACGTCGGCGTCGGCGCCGGCCGGATCGCGCTGTTGCTTCAGGAGCGCGGCGTGCCGGTGACCGGTCTGGACACCTCGCTCGGGGCGCTGAAGGTGTGCCGACGGCGCGGCGTGCGGGACCTGGTGCACGGCACGGTCGACGAGCACGTCGCCGACGGCCGGCGGTACGACACCTTCCTGCTGCTCGGCAACAACCTCGGGCTCTTGGAGGGGCGGGAGCGCGCGCCCGCGTTCCTCGCCGCGTTGGCCGCGCTCGCCCGGCCCGGGGCGCAGGTCATCGCGCACGGCACCGACCCGTACGGCACCAGCGACCCGGTGCACACCGGCTACCACGAGCGCAACCGGCGGCGCCGCCGGCTCGGCGGCCAGCTACGGCTGCGGCTGCGCTACCGCGAGCTGGGCACCGAGTGGTTCGACTACCTGGTCTGCTCCGTGGCCGAGCTGGCCGACCTGGTGCGGGGCACCCCGTGGCGGCTGGCCGACGTGGACGACCGGGACGCCCCGTACTACCTGGCGACGCTGACCCTGACCGGCTGAGCGCGCCGCTACGTCCCTGGGGCGTGGCCGAGAGCCGGGCGCGGGCGTTAGCAGGGGCCCCCTGTCAACGTCCGCGTTAACAGGGGGCCCCTGCTATGCAGAATGCGTTAACAGGGGCCCTTCCTTGCATCTCAGACCTGGACGGTCGGGGGGAGCTGCTCGGGCGGAAGGCCGCCGTCGCCGTCGACGACCTCGTCGGGAGTGCCGTCCTCGTCGAGGTCGACCATCGTGATGTCCACCTTGCCGTCACCGTCGGTGTCGAACTGGAAAAGGTCGGCCCGGCCGTCGCCGTCGGTGTCGACCACCCAGACGTCGGTCTTCCCGTCGTTGTTGGTGTCCGCGCGGAGCAGGTCGACCCGCTCGTCGCCCCGGGTTTCCACGGTCTCGGTGCTCTCCACACTCTCCGGTGCCTGGCTCATGTCGGGTCCTTCCCTCGGTTGACGGCCGTCCTTACCCGGATCGACGCGCCCCCACGCATCCGCCGAGTGGCGGTGCTGCATAGGGTCGCACCCATGAGCCAGCGGAGCGAGCGCCTGGGCACGGCGGAGACCCCGCGCGCCGGGCGGAGCGAGGAGACGTCATGAGCGGTCGGTTTGTCGTCGTCGGGGCCGGCACGATGGGCCTCGGCATCGCCTACGTGGCGACCGGCGCGGGGTACCGCGTCGAGCTGGTGGAGGTCGACGCGGGCCGGGCGACCGCCGCCGGGGCGCGGCTCGGCGAGCTGTGGGAGCGGGCGGTCCAGCGCGGAAGGCTCACCGCCGACGAGGCGACGGCCAACCGGGAGCGGCTGACGCTGCGCGGGTCCCTCGGCGAGATCACGCCCGCGCCGGACGTGGTGGTGGAGGCCGTCCCCGAGCGGCTCGACCTCAAGCGGGCGGTGCTGCGCGACGCCGCCGCCCTGCGTCCCGCGCTGCTCGGCAGCAACACCTCCAGCATCGCCATCGGCGAGCTGGCCGCCGGGCTGGACCGTCCCGAGCGCTTCCTCGGCCTGCACTTCTTCAACCCGGTCTGGGCCATGGCGCTGCTGGAGATCGTGGTGGGCCCGGCCACCGCCGACGAGACCACCGCGGCGGCCGTCGCGCTCGCCGGCCGGCTCGGCAAGGACCCCGTCGTGGTACGCGACCTGCCCGGCTTCGCCACCTCCCGGCTCGGGGTGACCCTCGGTTTGGAGGCGATCCGGATGGTCGCCGACGGGGTGGCCAGCCCCGCCGGTATCGACAAGGCCATGGTGCTCGGCTACCGACACCCGGTCGGCCCGCTGGAGCTGACCGACCTGGTCGGGCTGGACGTCCGGCTCGACATCGCCCGCACCCTCCAGGTCGCGTACGGGGACCGGTTCGCGCCCCCGCCGCTGCTGGAGCGGATGGTCGCCGAGGGGAAGCTGGGTCGCAAGTCCGGGCAGGGCTTCTACCGATGGGACGAGGGCGGGAAGCGGTGAGCGGGCTGCGGATCGAGGAGCGTCCCGACCGGCTGGTGGTGACGCTGGACCGGCCCGAGAAGCGCAACGCGATCGACGCCGAGCTGATCGCCGAGCTGCACGCCGTCTGCGCCGAGTTGGAGGCCCGGCCCCGGCTGCTGCTGCTCACCGGCGGCACCGAGGGCATATTCGCCGGCGGGGCGGACATCGGCCAGCTTCGCGGGCGCGGCCGGCTCGACGCGCTCGCCGCGATCAACTCCGCCGCGTTCGCCCGGGTCCGGGCGTTGCCGATGCCGACCGTCGCCGCCGTGGACGGGCCGGCGCTGGGCGGCGGGGCCGAGCTTGCGTACGCGTGTGACCTGCGGTTGTGCACGGCGCGCGCCGTCTTCGGGCAGCCCGAGGTGCGGCTGGGCATCCTGGCCGGCGCGGGCGCGACCCACCGGCTGCCGGCGCTCGTCGGTGAGGCCCGGGCCAAGGAACTGCTCTTCACCGGCCGTCGGGTGGACGCCGCAGAGGCGCTGCGGATCGGCCTGGTCAACCGGGTGGTCGACGAGCCGGCCGAGCTGCTGCCCGCCGCGCACGGGCTGCTCGACGAGATGGCCAAGGGCTCCGCGCTGGCGCTGCGGCTGACCAAGCTGGCCGTGGACGCGCCTCCGGCCGCCCATCCGCACCTCGACCTGGTCAGCCAGGCGGTGCTGTTCGAGGACGAGGAGAAGCGGCGGCGGATGACCGAGTTCCTGGAGCGCCGCCGGAGCCGCTGATCCGCCGCCACGACCGCCGAGGCCGCGCTGGCTCCCCGCCGGAACCGCCGAGGCCGCCGGCCCCCGCCGGAACCGCGACGGCCGCCCCCGCGAGCGATCCTGCGGGGGCGGCCGTCGGTGCGGTCGGGTGCCGTCAGTGCTGGATCTGCACCCCGGAGTCGGCCAGCGCCCGGATCACCTGCGCGGACTCGCCGAAGCCGATGACCAACACCGCGTCCGCGCCATACGCCTTGATCTCGCGGGCCCCGGCGGTGAAGTCCAGCGGCGGGGCCTTCGCGTCGGCCGGCGGCTCGTACGTCAGCAGCTTCACCCGGTCGCCGTCCAGCCCGGCCCGCTCCAGCTCGGCGCGGACGTTTTCCTGGAGGCCCTCGCCGTAGGAGTCCTTTCGCGCGACCAGGGCGATCCGGTGCGGCCCGTCACGCAGGATCACGTCGGCCAGGGCGCGCCCCTGGAGGCTGTCCGGTGGGGCGGTACGGAAGTAGAGCCCCTTGTCCTCGACCGCGGTCAGCCCGGCGTCGGTGTTGGACGGCGAGAAGAGCACCAGGCCGGCGGCCACCACGTCGGGCAGGACGGCCCGGGAGATGCCCGAGGCACCGGCGCCGATGATGACGTGCACGCCCTCCTGGATGTGCTTCGCCACGGTGGCCTTCGCGACGGACGGGTTCGTGCCGTCGTCACCGTCGACCCAGACCACGTCCTCACCGAGCACCCCGCCCGCTGCGTTGATCTCCTTGACGGCGAGCGCGGCTCCGGCGGCCAGCGGCGGGTACGCGAGGGCCAGGTCGCCGGTGCGCGGCAGCAGCCCGCCCAGGACCAGTGGCGCCGAGTGGGCCCTCGCGCCGCGCTGCCGTTGCGGCCGGGGCGGGTTCTTGGTGCTCGCCGCCGAGTCGTCACCGGCGCCGACGAACTCGGTCTTGCCGTCGTCGATCTTCTGCTGGCCGAAGGTCAAGGTGGCGTAGCTGGCCGTGGCCGGCTCCCCGGCGTCGGTGAACCCGGCCCGGTTGAGCGATACGCCCCGGTACTCGATGTCCCGGCCGTCCCGCGCGAGCCGCAGGCAGTCCGCCGGCTTCTCGCACCGCTGGCCGTTGTTGGTGACACCGACGATCTGCTTGGCGATCGCGGCCGGCTCGGTGGTGCCGGCAAGCTGCGCGGCCAGGGCACTGATCATGACCGCGTCGTACGACTCGGCGGAGTAGAGGTAGTCCGTCAGCTTCGAGTTGACGCTGCGGAGGCGGTTCTTGAAGGAGTCCGGCAACGGCGTGAGCGGGGTCGTGCCCTTCATACCGTCGAGCAGGTCGGCGCGCTCCTTAAACTCCACGGCGTACGCGTTGGTCATGTTGCCGTCGGTGCCGTAGAGGCGGACCTGTGGGGTGGTGGTCGCCTCCTTGGAGTCGTCGGTGCCGCAGCCGGCACCGGCGAGGAGCAGCGCCCCGCAGGCCGCCAGGGCGGCGACGCGCGAGCCGGGTGATACGAGCATGGTCGTCCTTCCTCCGGGAAAGGTCCGCTGCGCACATTAGCGTGCCTGGCTGGCCGGCGGGACCGTGGAGGCGAGCCAAACGCCTGCTAGCCCTGTGTGTGCACGGAGGGTCACGGGTTCGCGCTCTCGGGTGGTCACCGCTTGACCACCCGACGTACAGTTCGGCGGGTGACGGACGTACCGCAGCAGACGCTGGACGACGCGACCGCCGTGCTCCACTCGGCCCTGACCGGGGACGGCGAGGCGGTGGTGGGCACCTTCGACGAGGTGGTCGACCGGTCCGGCCTGGCCGGCGCGTACGGGGTCGCCTGGTGCCTCGCGGCCACCATGGTCGGGGACGTGCCTGCCCACGGCGGCGCGGCGCTGGAGTTCCCCGGCATCGACGAGGCCGGCTACGACACCCGCTGGGTGGCGCGCTTCGTCAGCGCGTACGCCAACGCCGACGCGGACACGGGGGAGGCGCTCTTCGGTGCGGCGGTCGCCGACGGCCTGCTGCCGGACTGCCTGCTCACCCTCGCCGGCTCGACGGTGGCGACCCTGCGCAGCCGGGCCGCTTGACACCCGGCCCGGCCCGGGGGGACGGGCGCCGGGGCTCCGCCGGTCAGAACGCGTGGTACGCGATCAGCGGCTCGTACTCGTAGCGCAGGTTCGAGAAGCGGACCCGGAAGTTCACCCCGTCGCGGACGTTGGTGGCCACCGTCGTCCACCCCGAGTTCGCGGGGAGGTAGGTCCAGTAGTTGCAGTTGTTGGTCTTGTCGACGAAGACCACGCACGCCTGGGTGCCGAAGCTGCTCGCGTTCCGGACGTTGATGTCCGCGCAGCGGCTGGTGGTCCGGTAGGTGCCGGCCTCTCCGCCCCAGCCTCCGGTCTGGAAATACGAGCGCACCGCGCCGCCGTAGCAGGTGGTGAGCGTGCCGGTGAGGTTGTCGGCGGGTAACGGGGCGGCGACGGCGGGCGCGGCGAGGGCGAACGCCGACACGGCCGCAGCCGTCGAGGTGGACAGCAGGCGGACGACCGGGGACGACATGGGTGCCTCCAACGGGTTGCTGACCGTCCAGGTGGGACGGCCGACCGGCCATGGCAATGATACTGGTCGATCTCGGCGGCGTCGGGCGGCCGTGGCAGGGTCGATGTGATAGCTCTGGTGGCATGTCGCAGGCCATGCTCGCCAAGGTGCGCAAGCTGCTGGCGAAGGCGGAGGACCCGGCCTGCACGCCGCAGGAGTCCGCCGCCTTCACCGCCAAGGCCACCGAGCTGATCGCCCGCTACGGCGTGGACCGGGCCCTCCTGGCGGCCCGCGACCCGGCCACCGACCCGGTCGGCGACCGGGTGGTCGAGGTCGTCGCCCCGTACGCCCGGGACAAGGCCGGCCTGCTCGCCGCCGTCGCCGACCCGCTGCGCTGCCGGTGCGTGCGCCGCCGGCACGGTGACGGCTTCGCGATGCACCTCTTCGGCTTCGCCAGCGACCTGGAGCGGGTCGACCTGCTCTACACCTCGCTGCTGGTGCAGGCCGCGCACGGGCTGGCCGGCGCCGCCGTCCCGGCGGGCGAGCACCTGGCCGCGTTCCGGCGGTCCTGGCTCGCCGGGTTCGCCCAGGTGGTCGGCGGGCGGTTGGCAGCGGCGGAGGCCGGCGCGGTGGCCGACTCGGGCGGGCCCTCCGTCGCGCTGGTGCTGGCCGACCGCTCGGACCAGGTCCAGCGCCGGGTCACCGAGGTCTACCCCCGGCTGCGCACGGCCGCACCGAGGCGGCTCGGCGGCACCGGGTTCGGCTCGGGCGCGGCGGCGGGCCGCCGCGCCGACCTGGGCGGCCGGGGAGTGCCCCCCGCCTCTCGGCCGGCTCGGGGCCTCACCCGCTGACCGGCGCGGGGCCGCTGGCGGTCCGCAGGGGGTGCCAACCATGGCGGGTGGAGCCGATCGGGTACGCGGCGGAGCCGGGCCGGGTCAGGCATCAGGGTGCAGGACCGAGGACAGGTACCGGGAGAGCAGTTCGTGCCAGCCCGCCGTGAGCGCCTGCCGGTACCCCTCGGCGGCCTCGCCGTGCCGGTCGAAGTGTCGGTGCTCGACCTCCACCCGGGTCTGCTCCGGGCCCTCGGGAAGGAACAACACCTCGACCTCGCTGGCCTGCGCCGGGTCGGGGACCGGTACCCGGTCCGGCCCGATCTGCCAGACGAACACCAGGCGGCGGGGCGGGTCCCAGGTGAGCACCCGGCCCCAGTCGGCGCGGAAACCGTGCGGGCCGATTTCGTAGAGCATGCCGCCGGCGTGCGGCTCGATGCCCAACTCGGCAAGCGCGGCCGGCCCGGACCAGGTGTATTCCGGCACCCACCAGTCGGTGAGGGCCCCCGTGAAGACCGCGAAGGCTCGCTCGGCGGAGGCGGGAACGAGGAGACTGCTGCGGAGCGAGTACTGGGCGACGTCCTGCCGGACGGTTGTCGGACCGTCGATCTCCTGTCCCATAGGCCCGGACCATACCGGCTGGTGCCTTGGAGTGCAGCTTGCATGGTGCCGGTATCCGGACCCGATGCGCTCGGATGCCGGACAGTCGCGCCGAGTGGTCTGACGCCGCCAGCGAGGGGGATCTTGGAGGTCGGGGGTTCCTCCGGGGGCCGGGACCGTTCAGGATGTGCCCGAGTGCCCCATCGCTGAAACGGGGCCGACGCGACTGGCACCGCAAAAGCAAGATCCCCACCCGCGTTTCCGCTGGTGGGGACCTCTGTAGCCCGGCGAAAGGCTATGTGGCCAGGGGCGGGGTCGAACCGCCGACCTTCCGATTTTCAGTCGGACGCTCGTACCAACTGAGCTACCTGGCCGTGCTGCTCGGCTCATCGTACCCAAGCGGCGGAGTCACCGTCGGTAGGGCACCTGCTCCGATAACGCAGAACGCCGCGCATCTTACGCGCGGCGTCAGCGCTTGCGGTCCTGACGGGACTTGAACCCGCGACCTCCGCCTTGACAGGGCGGCGAGCACTCCGACTGCTCCACAGGACCTTGCTGGTGTTACCGGTGTTGCTCCGGCTTGCGCCGGTCGTGCCCCCAACGGGATTCGAACCCGTGCTACCGCCTTGAAAGGGCGGCGTCCTGGGCCGCTAGACGATGAGGGCGGCCCCGCCATCATTGCACACTCGCAACTTCTAGCGGACTTGCTCCCATCCGGCCCCGCCGGAGGCTTGGAAAGCATACGTGACGGGCGGCCCGCGAAACAAATCGGTATGGCCGGGGGCGCAATCGGCTGCAAAACGGCAGTTCACGGGCGGTCTAGCCGAGCCGGGTGAGCCCGTAGCGCCGCTGCAGGTCGCCGATCAGGCGAGCGCAGGCGGCGACCGTGGCGGCCCGGTTCCCGCCCCCGTCGTGCATCAGCACGACCGAGCCTGGCCTGGCCGCGCCGGTGACCCGTTTCGTGATCGTCGGGGCGGTCGGCTTCGCCCAGTCCTGCGGGTCGACGCTCCAGTGCAGCGATCGCATGCCGAGCTGCTTCGCCACCGTTACCACCTCGGGGGTCCACCGCCCACCCGGCTGGCGGTAGAGGGACACCTTGGCCCCTGGCGCGGCCGCCTGGATGGCGCGGTTGGTGCGCGTCAGGTCGGCGCGGATCTCGACGACCGGCCGCCGGCCGAGGTCGATGTCGTGCCGCCAGCTGTGGTTGCAGAGTTGGTGACCCTCGCGGGCGATCCGGGCGACCAGCTGCGGGTGCTTTCGTACCTGCGTGCCGACCACGCAGAAGATGGCTTTCGCCCCAGCCGCCCGGAGCTGGTCGAGGATCTTCGGCGTCCACGTCGGGTCGGGCCCGTCGTCGAAGGTCAACGCCACCGCCCGGCCGCCCGTGGTCCGGCGCAGCCCGGCCGGGAGGGCGGTGGGG
>NZ_SMKJ01000159.1:0-16161 GCF_004348615.1 Micromonospora sp. KC207 | reverse complement strand
CCGAACCCGGAAGCTAAGCCCTCCAGCGCCGATGGTACTGCACTCGGGAGGGTGTGGGAGAGTAGGACACCGCCGGACATTCTTTCCGGTCGAGGGCTGCCCCAATGGGGGTGGCCCTCGACTGCGTGGTTGTGGGTTGCGGTTTCAGGGTCATCCTTGTGGGGGTGACCCCGAACCGTTTCCAGGAACCCGGAAATGCGGCACCGCCCTGCGGCCCCGGCAGGCCGCAGGGCGGTGCCGCCGTGATCAGGCGCTCTCTGGTTCGGACAGGGAACGCAGTGCCGGCCGCAGCCGAATCTGCCCGACGGCGCGGTCGTACCCGGCGAACATCAGGAACGGGTCGTCGCTGCTGCCGACCTGGCACATGGATCGGATCCAGCCGGTCGGCCTGGGGTTCAGCAGCATCTGCAGCAGCGGCCCCGTGCCCAGTGACCCCCGGCGCGTCATCGTCACCGGATCGAACAGCGAGATACCGACGCCGTCGCCGGCCGCCGCGACGAGCACCTCACCGTCCACCGTCACCGGACAGAGCGCGTACCTGGGTGAGCCGTCGTCGAAGGAACCGAGGGCCGCACCGGTGTCGAGGTTCCACAGGCGTACGGTGCCGTCGGTGGCGGCCGACGCGAGCCGGACGACGCCGTCCACGGTGACCGCGCAGAGGGCGTTGACGTTGCTGCCGTGGGCACTCATCTGGAGAACCGGTCGTCCCTCGGCGGGATCCCACAGCCGCACGGCCCCGTCGGCGTACGCGGCGGCGAGGATGACCCCGTCCTCGCCCGCGACGGTGCACAACGCCTGGACCGCCGCGGCCACGCCGTACCCGATCAGCCCGACCTGCCGGCCGGTCTCGGGATCCCAGAGGCGTATCCCGCGGTCGCCTCCGCCGGATGCGAGCAGGACCGTCCCGCCGGCGGGCACGGCGCACAGAGCGTTCACGGGTCCCAGGTGACCGGCGAGGGCGTGCACCGCCTCCCCGGTCGCCGGGTTCCACAGGTGCACGGCCTCGCCGTACCCGGCGGAGGCGAGCAGCGTGCGCCGGGGCGTCTCGATCGCACAGACGGCCCGGACCAAACCGGGGGTGAGCCGGCTGAGCTGCCGGCCCAGCGTTTCGGGCAGCGGGTCCGGAAAGATGCCCGCGAGGTCGATGAGCACGCCGGAGGAGCCCATCGTCCGCAGGTCCTCGCCGGCGGCCGGGTCGCCGATCCCGACGAGGTGTCCGATTCCGCCGTACGCGGCCAGGGGGCGGCCGTCCACCGTCACCGGCGTCGCGGCGGCGTGCCAGGGCCTGGTGAACGTCAGCATGGTGCCGACGAGCAGCGTGCCGCCCGCGACGACGCCGCCGAGCAGCGCGCCGGGCCATCGGTGCGCCGACTGCACCCCGGGGACCACCGCGACGGCGGCGAGATACCAGAGCGCGGGCACCGCGAACCGTCCGACGACCAGGGCCACGGCGAGGACGTCCGGGGGGAACGGTTCCGCGCGCAGCGCGCCGGCGCCGCCACGGAGCAACGAGAACAGCAGCGACAGCGCAACGAGCACCGCGACCACGGTCGCGGACGGACCGAACTCGCCGGTGAACGCGGCCAGCAGGACGAACGCGACGGCGGTCGAGCCCACGCCACGGACCCACGGCGCCACCCGGCTGAAGACGATCCGGGCCAGCCGCAGGGTGAGGACCGCGCCGACCGCCGTCACGACCGCGGTCGCCGCCAGCGGCCAGAACCCGTCGACCCGCAGGGCGCCCGGTTGTGTCCAGCGCACCGCGACCAGCAGGAGCAGCGTCGCGGCTGTCACCAGAAGGAGTCGTGCCATCAATGACCTCGCAGTGCCCCGGCCCGGCCGGGCCGGGGTTCCATGATGGTCGAGCGGATGCGGGTCCGATTGTGTCAAGTGGATGCCACGCCGGTGGCGGCCCGGGACTACTCGAAGCGGGACGGGTCCCCGGCGCCGACGCGGACGATCTCGGGTTCGCCGTCGGAGAAGTCGACCACCGTGGTGGGTTCGGTGCCGCAGTCGCCCGAGTCGAGGACCGCGTCGACGACGTGGTCGAGGCGTTCCTTGATCTCCCAGCCCTGGGTCATGGGTTCGTCGTCGCCGGGCAGCAGCAGGGTGCTCGACAGCAGGGGCTCGCCCAGCTCGGCGAGCAGCGCCTGAGCGACGGTGTGCGCGGGGATGCGGACGCCGACCGTCTTCTTCCTCGGGTGCAGCAGCCGGCGCGGCACCTCCTTCGTGGCGGGCAGGATGAAGGTGTAGCTGCCGGGGGTCGCCGCCTTGACTGCGCGGAAGACGGCGTTGCCGAGGTGCACGAACTGGCCGAGCTGCGCGAAGTCGTGGCAGACCAGGGTGAAGTGGTGGCCGGTGTCGAGGTGGCGGATCTCCCGGATCCGGTCCAAGCCGTTCTTGTTGCCGAGCCGGCAGCCCAGGGCGAAGCAGGAGTCCGTGGGGTAGGCGATCAGGCCGTCCCGGCGGATGAGGTCGGCCACCTGACCGATGGTGCGGGGCTGCGGGTTGTCCGGGTGCACGTCGAGGTACTTCGCCATGGGCGGAAGCTTAGGCCCATGGCGGGCCCTGTCGTATTCCTGACAGTGTTCGATTGGCTTAAAGGTAGACGGTCATCGTTGTTCCCATGGTCGTTCGATCGCCCCGTGGGGGCGGACACGGAGACATGCTGCGTCCTGCATCGATGCCCGGCTCCGTGCGGGTCACCGTGCTCGCCTTCGCGGTCCTGACGCTGCTGTTCGCCCTGGCGACGGTGCACCGGCTGCTGGTCGAGGGCGGGTCGCTCGGCGCCGCGTTGTTCTTCGCCACCATGGCAGCCGCGTGTGCGCTGGTGGCGGGGAGTCTGTCGGCCCGCCGGCCGTGGGCGGCCTACCCGGCGTACGCGCTGTCCGGGCTGTTCGCCGTGGCCTCGCTCGGCCTCTTCGGCGCGATCACGATCGTCGGGGTGGGGCTGCTGGCCTGGGTGCTCTGGTCTCTCAACACGCGACCGGCCCGGGACTGGCTGGGCGGGCGTCGCCGGCTGCGGTGACACCGGCGGGGAACCCGCCGCCGGCGCCAAGGCTGCCGTGCGGGCGCGGCGGTGGCCCGCAGCGCGTTCGGCCTTGTGCGCCGTCCCCGGGCCGTGGCCGTCGTTCCCCGGGTGCCGTCGGTGAGTGCCCTGCTTAGGCGTGTGCGGCCAACGGTCTTTGGTGGTTTCCTACAACGTCGGCCGCGTAGCCTGCGCTGTCTGCGACATGGCGCTGCCCGCCGGTACACGGAAGGGTGGGCACTGCCGGGGCCGCAGTGTCGCGCGCGCCCGTCGTCGGTCTACAGGAGGGCTGGGTCGGTGTTCAGTCGTGTCGCCATCGTCAACCGTGGGGAGGCCGCGATGCGGCTCATCCACGCCGTCCGGGACCTGGCCGCCGAGACCGGGACACGGATCGAAACCGTCGCCCTGCACACCGACGTCGATCGCACGGCCACCTTCGTCCGCGAGGCCGACCTGACCTACGACCTCGGTCCCGCGTCCGCGCGCCCGTACCTCGATCTGAAGGCCCTCGAACGCGCGCTGGTGGAAACCGGGGCCGACGCGGCGTGGGTCGGCTGGGGCTTCGTCGCGGAGGACCCGGCGTTCGCGGAGCTGTGCGAGCGGGTCGGCGTCACCTTCGTCGGGCCGAGCGCGGACGCCATGCGCAAGCTCGGCGACAAGATCGGCGCGAAGCTGATCGCCGAGGAGGTCGGCGTGCCGGTCGCGCCGTGGAGCCGCGGCGCGGTCGAGACCCTCGACGCCGCCCTGGTCGCCGCGGCCGAGATCGGCTACCCGCTGATGCTCAAGGCGACCGCGGGCGGCGGGGGGCGCGGCATCCGGGTGGTCACCAACTCCGACGAACTCGCCGACGCCTACGAGCGCACCAGCCAGGAGGCGGCGCGCGCGTTCGGCAGCGGCGTGGTGTTCCTGGAGCGTTTGGTCACCGGTGCCCGGCACGTCGAGGTCCAGGTGATCGCCGACGGCGTCACCGCATGGGCGCTCGGCGTGCGCGACTGCTCGGTGCAGCGGCGCAACCAGAAGGTCATCGAGGAGTCGGCGTCGCCGGTGCTCAGCGCCGCGCAGGCCGCCGAACTCAAGGCGTCGGCCGAGCGGCTCGCCGTCGCGGTCGGTTATCGTGGCGCCGCCACCGTCGAGTTCCTCTACCACCCCGGCGACCGGCTCTTCGCGTTCCTGGAGGTCAACACCCGGCTCCAGGTCGAGCACCCGATCACCGAGGTGACCTGCGGGTTCGATCTGGTCAAGGCGCAGCTTCACGTGGCCTCGGGCGGTCGGCTCGACGGCGAGCCGCCGGCCGAGCGCGGGCACGCCGTCGAGGCCCGGCTCAACGCCGAGGACCCCGACCGCGACTTCGCACCCTCCCCGGGCCGCATCGCGCGGTTGGACCTGCCCGCCGGGCCGGGCATCCGCGTGGACACCGGCGTCAGCGAGGGCGACACCATCCCCGCCGACTTCGACTCGATGATCGCGAAGATCATCGCGTACGGCCGGGACCGCGACGAGGCGCTCGGCCGGCTGCGCCGCGCCATGGCGGAGACCACGGTGATCATCGAGGGCGGCGCGACGAACAAGAGCTTCGTGCTGGACCTGCTCGACCAGCCCGAGGTGATCGACGCCAGCGCGGACACCGGCTGGATCGACCGCGTCCGCGGCGAGGGCCGGCTCGTGACGCACCGGCACTCCGCCGTCGCGCTGGCCGCCGCCGCCATCGAGGCGTACGAGGAGGAGGAACGTGTCGAGCGGCAGCGGCTGCTGTCGACGGCGTTCGGCGGACGCCCGCAGGTGCAGCACGCCAGCGGCCGGCCGCTGGACCTCAAGCTGCGCGGCGTCGGCTACCGGGTGCGCGTCGCGAGGGTAGGCGCGCACCGCTTCCGGGTCGGCATCGAGGCGGGCGACGGCGTGCGCACCGCCGACGTCGAGCTCGACCGCTTCGATCGGCACACCGGGCAGATCGTCGTCAACGGTGCCCGGTACCGCCTGCTCACCGGCACCCACGGGCCGGTGCACCTGGTCGAGGTGGACGGCGTGACGCACCGCGTCAGCCGCGACGAGGGCGGCGTCGTCCGCTCGCCCGCGCCCGCGCTGGTCGTCGCCACGCCGCTGGAGGTCGGCGCCGAGGTCGAGGCGGGCGCGCCGGTGCTGGTGCTGGAGAGCATGAAGATGGAGACGGTGCTACGGGCGCCGTTCCGGGCGCGGCTGAAGGAATGCGCCGTCTCCGTCGGCAGCCAGGTGGAGACCGGCGCGCCGCTGCTGCGGCTGGAGCCCCTCGCCGACGACACCGAGGCCGAGGACACCTCGGCCGCCGGGGCCGTCGAGCTGGACCTGCCCGCCGCCCCCGCGCCGATCCCGCCGCGCGAGCGCACCACGCGCGGCCAGGAGGACCTGCGCAGCCTGCTGCTGGGCTTCGACGTCGACCCGCACGACGACCGCCGGGTGCTCGACGGCTACCTCGCGGCGCGCCGGGCGGCCACCGAGGACGGCTACCGGCCGCTGGCCGAGGAGTTCGGGCTCGTCGACGTGTTCGCCGACCTCGCCGAGCTGAGCCGCAACCGGCCGGCGGGCGAGGACGGCGACGGCCACGTGTTCAGCGCCCGCGAGTACTTCCACACCTACCTCCAGTGCCTCGACGTCGAGCGGGCCGGGCTGCCGGAGACGTTCCAGGCCAAGCTCGCCAAGGCCCTCGGGCACTACGGCGTCACCGAGCTGGAGCGTACGCCCGCGCTCGAGGCCGCGGTGTTCCGGATCTTCCTCGCCCTGCAGCGCGCGTCCGCCGACGCCACGGTCGTCGCGACGTTGCTGCGCGAGTGGCTGCGGGAGCCACCGCCGGACGAGGTGCTGCGCGAGCCCGCCGGCCTCGCGCTGGAGCGGTTGGTGGCCGCGACGCAGGTCCGCTTCCCCGTGGTCGCCGACCTCGCCCGCGGGGTGGTGTTCGCCTGGCTCGGCCAGCCGTTGCTGCGCCGCAACCGGGCCCGCGTCTACGCGGCCGTGCGTCGGCACCTGCGCCACCTCGACGCGCACCCGGACGCGCCGGACCGCGCCGAGCGCGTCGCCGAGATGGTACGCAGCACCGAGCCGCTGGTGCGGCTGCTCGGCCAGCGGCTCGTCCGCGACCATCTGGACAACGCGGTCATGCTGGAGGTGCTGACCCGGCGGTACTACGGCAACAAGGGCCTCACCGGCGTGCGTACCAGCGAGGTCGCGGGCTGCACGTTCGTGGTCGCCGAGCGCGCGGACTCGCGGGTGGTCTCCGCCGCGGTGCGGTTCGAGGCGCTGGGCGACGCGCTGCGCGGGCTCGCGGAGCTGGCCGGCGGCGAGGACGCCGTCGACGCCGACATCTACCTGGCCTGGGAGCGGCAGCCCGAGGACTCCGAGGCGATGGCGGCGGCGCTGTCCGAGGTCGTCGGCGCGTACCCGCTGCCGAACCAGGTCCGCCGGATCACCGCCACCGTCGCCGGCCGCAGCGGCGCGGTGATGCACCACCACTTCACGTTCCGCCCGTCGACCGCCGGGATGGTCGAGGAGCGGCTGGTCCGCTTCCTGCACCCGTACATCGCGCAGCGGATGCAGCTGGAGCGGCTGCGCAAGTTCGACCTCACCCGGTTGCCGTCGTCGGACGAGGAGGTCTACCTCTTCCGGTGTGTGGCGCGGGAGAACCCGTCGGACGAGCGCCTCGTCGCGTTCGCCCAGGTGCGCGACCTGACCGAGCTGCGCGAGCACGACGGCCGACTGGTGGCCCTGCCGACGGCCGAGGACACCGTCGCCGCCTGCCTCGACTCGATCCGGCGCGCGCAGTCGCGGCGGCCGTCGAGCAAGCGGGTCAACACCAACCGGATCGTGGTCTACGTCTGGCCGCCGAGCGACATCACCCGCGCGGAGCTGGAGACGATCGCCGGGCGGGTGCTCCCGACGACCGCTGGCGCGGGGCTTGAGGAGATCCTGTTCATCGCGCGGCAGCACGACCGGGACACCGGCGAGCTGACCAAGATCGCCGTGCGGGTCTCGTTCGACGCCACCGGCGGCTGGGAGCTGACCGTCGGTGAGCCGTCGGACGAGCCGGTCGAGCCGCTCGACGAGTACCGGCAGAAGGTGCTGCGGGCCGCCAGCCGCAACACGGTCTACCCGTACGAGCTGACCGGCCTGCTCGGCGAGTTCGTCGAGCACGACCTCGACGAGCGGCACGCGCTGGTGCCGGTCGACCGGCCCCGGGGCCGCAACACGGCGGCGATCGTCGCGGGCGTGGTCACCACCCGGACCGCCCGGTACCCGGAGGGCGTCACCCGGGTCGTGCTGCTCGGCGACCCGACGAAGTCCCTCGGCGCGCTGTCGGAGCCGGAGTGCCGGCGCGTGATCGCGGCGCTGGACCTGGCCGAGCGGATGCGGGTGCCGCTGGAGTGGTACGCGCTGTCTTCCGGCGCGCGGATCTCCATGGACTCCGGCACCGAGAACATGGACTGGGTGGCCGCGGCGCTCAAGCGGATCGTCGAGTTCACCCAGGACGGCGGCGAGATCAACATCGTGGTCGCGGGCATCAACGTCGGCGCGCAGCCGTACTGGAACGCCGAGGCGACGATGCTCATGCACACCAAGGGCGTCCTGGTGATGACGCCGGACTCGGCGATGGTGCTCACGGGCAAGCAGTCGCTCGACTTCTCCGGCGGCGTCTCGGCGGAGGACAACTTCGGCATCGGCGGCTACGACCGGGTGATGGGCCCGAACGGGCAGGCCCAGTACTGGGCACCGAACCTGACCGCCGCGCGGGACGTGCTGATGGCGCACTACGACCACACGTACGTCGCGCCCGGCGAGTCGGCGCCGCGTCGGGCGACCACGACCGACCCCGTCGACCGCGACATCTCCGACTTCCCGCACGTCATGGCGGGCAGCGACTTCACCACGGTCGGCGAGATCTTCTCCGCCGAGGCCAACCCGGACCGCAAGAAGCCGTTCGACATCCGCAGCGTCATGCGGGCACTGTCCGACCAGGACCACCCGGTGCTGGAACGCTGGGCGGGCATGGCCGACGCGGAGACCGCGGTGGTGCAGGACGTGCACCTCGGCGGCATGCCGGTGTGCCTGCTCGGCATCGAGTCGCGGTCAGTGCCCCGGCGCGGCTTCCCGCCCACCGACGGCCCGGACACCTACACCGCGGGCACGCTGTTCCCGCGCTCGTCGAAGAAGGCCGCGCGGGCGATCAACGCGGCCAGCGGCAACCGGCCCCTCGTCGTGCTGGCGAACCTGTCCGGCTTCGACGGCTCGCCGGAGTCGATGCGCAAGCTCCAGCTGGAGTACGGCGCCGAGATCGGCCGGGCGATCGTGAACTTCCGGGGGCCGATCGTGTTCTGCGTGATCTCGCGATACCACGGCGGCGCGTTCGTGGTCTTCTCGAAGGCGCTGAACCCGAACATGACCGTGCTCGCGCTGGAGGGCTCGTTCGCCTCGGTGCTCGGCGGCGCCCCCGCCGCCGCCGTGGTGTTCTCCGGCGACGTCAACGCCCGCACCGCCGCCGACCCGCGCGTGCGGAACCTGGAGGCCCGCGTCGCGGCCGCCTCCGGCACCGACCGCGCCGCGTTGACCGCGGAACTGGACGAGCTGCGCTCGTCGGTCAGGGCGGAGAAGCTCGGCGAGGTGGCAGCCGAGTTCGACCGGGTGCACAACATCCGGCGGGCGGTCGAGGTCGGCTCCGTCGACGCCGTCATCCGCGCCGCGGAGCTGCGACCCCGGATCATCGAGGCCATCGAGTCCGGCGCGCGCTGAACGGCACTTCCGGTCGGCCGGTGCCCACGGGCACCGGCCGACCGGGCTGCTAGCCCAGGCTGACCCAGTCGGTGGCGACCGCGTACCCGTCGGCGCGGGCGGACAGCCGGACCGGACCCGACGGGGGCGCGCCCAGCGAGAAGAAGCCCACCTCGTCGACCGGCGACTCGTCGTACGGGCCGGTGGCCGTCCGGGCGGTGACCCGGCCGCCCCGGGGCGGGAAGAGCTGACCGATGATGCCGGCCTCCGTCACCTCGATCTCCAGCACCACCTGCCCGCTGCGGAACGACAGGGTGCGCGCGGAGCCGCCCGAGCGGGTCAGACCGGCCGGCTCGGCGTCGCACGCCGAGTCGAACATCAGCTCGGCGACCGCCAGCTCGGCGTCGACCGTCCGCCAGGCGAACGCCGCCCGCGCCGCGGTCAGGAACTCCTCCGGGACCGGCCCGGTGTCCCACAGCGCGGCGCCCAGCTCCACGGTCAGGGCGTCGTCATCGGCCGGCGGCCACGGCGCCATCGCGTTCACCCCCGCTCGTCTCGACGCCACGGCGCGCCCCGAGGAACGGGGCGAGCGCTCGGCAGGTGCGCAGCTTGCGTAGGCAACGTGCCTGGGTCGGGCCGATGCTGCCCACCGGCATGCCCAGCCGTTCGCCGATCTCCCGGTAGCTGACCGGCGGGTCGGCCGTCAGCAGGGCCAGCAGCTCCTGGCAGCGGGACGGGAGTTGCGCGAAGCCCTCCCGCAGCGCCTGTCGCCGCTCGGCCCGCAGCAGCGCCTCGTCGGGCGCCGCCGCGTCCATCAGCGACCCGTTACGGACGTCGAGTGCGTCGTCGTACGGGTCGACGGGCCGGCTGCGGCGGTCGAGGCGGGACAGCCGGTAGCACTCCCGGCGGGTCGTGGTGGCCAGCCAGGCAGCCAGCGCCTCCGGGTCCCGCACCTGGTCGAGCCGCTCCACCAGGCGCAGCCAGACGGTCTGGTTGACGTCGGCGGCGTCGGCCCGGCTCATCCCGTGGGCCCGGATCACCGCCACCACCAGCGGCGTGTAGCGGCGTACGAGTTCGGTCCACGCCGCCTCGTCCCCGCCCGCAGCCGCCGCCACCAGGCGGGCCGCCGTCGCGTCGCTCACCGCGCCTCCCCATCGCCCGTCGCGCGGCTCATGCGACGAGCACCCCGTAGTCGGGATGCCAGCGGGGGTTGGCCAACAGCGCGAGCCGTGCCGCGTCGGCGCTCAGGCCACCGGCGGTCATCATCGCGGCGAGCCTACCGGACACGTACCCCGTGGCGAACGAGCTGCCCCCCCACGTGGCGAAGCCGTGGAACACCTGGGTCGGTCGTCCCGGCAGCGGCAGTTGACCCTCGACGTAGGTGCTGTCGCGCTCGCCGAGGGCGCAGGCGTCGACCCACGGGCCGAAGCCGCTGTAGGATGCCGGCACGAAGATTCCACCGTCGCGGCACACCGCCGCCACGGCCAGCACCCGCTCCAGGGCGGCCGGCCAGGAGGGGCGGCTGCTGCCGGCGTTGCCCGCGGCGGCCACTACGGCGCTCTGGGGCGGCAGCGCGGCCACGGCGTTGACCAGCGGCAGCGGGGGTACGTCGTCCTGGGTGAAACCGCCGAGGGACAGGTTGACCACGGACACCTGCGGCCCGAGGCGGGCCATGGCCGCCACCAGCATCGCCTCGTCGCCGACGCCGGTGGGGTTCAACGCCTGCTCGGGGTCCACCCGGACCCCCGGCGCGGCCTGCCGGATGACCCCGGCGACGAAGGTGCCGTGCCCACCCTGCGTGGCCAGCGTGGTGCCGGAGACGTACAGGGCGTCCACGTCGTCGGGCTCCGGCAGGTAGCTTTCGCCGAGCCACTGGGGGTGCCAGGCGCCCGCCTGCTGCCAGATCCCGGTGTCGCAGACCCCGACGGTGACCCCGGCCCCCTCGCCGAGGCGAGCCGGGTCCGGCGGCGGCAGCGCGGCCGTGGCCCGGGGCGGACTGCCAGGGTTGCCCATGATGTTGCCCAGGCCCAGCAGCACGTGGTGGGGCTGCACCACGGGGACCTTCTGGCCGGGCCACTGCCTCGGGTCGCGCAGCGCCGTCACCACTGCGGGGACGTCGGTTTCCTTGGCGAACAGCAGCCGGGTGACGCCGGCGAAGCCGGCCCCCACGGTCACCTGGTGGCCGCGTGAGCGCAGCCAGGAGAAGACCCGCTGGGCGTCGGCGTCGGCGGCGAGCAACTGCCGGGGACGGTAGAGGAACTCCCGGCCCGACGCGGTGTACCGCCGCACGTCCGGGTCGGCGGCCAGCGCGGTGGAGAACGCCTTCTGGTAGGCGTCGTCGTCCGCGCCCTCGGCCGCCGCGGCGGCCGGCCGCAGCCCGCTGCCGAGCGGCACCGCCGTGGCGCACGCGGCCAGTGCCAGCAGCCCCCGCCGGGACAGCCGGCCGGTGGACAGTGGCGTGCGGGGGCGGTCAGGAAGCACCGGTCCTCCAGGCGGTCGCGAATTGCGCGGTCGGTGTCCCGGTGCGACAGCACTTCGGGGCGCTGTCGATTCTTCCAAAGCATAGTTGAAAGTCAATTGTATGAACGGTTCGTCTAATGCCTGCAAATTCCACTGCCCGGCCCCGGATTGACGGTGGACGGCTCATCGGGAACGCTGTCTGGCATGGCCGACAGCGCCGGTTCCGCCGGCACGGCCCAGTCCGCGCTCGACGCCGTGCAACGCTATCCCCACGAGGCGATCGCGATCGCGCAGCGGGTGCTCGCCAACGGTCACGTCGCCGGTGACGAGCGGTCCACCGCCGAACGGGCGATCGGCCTGGCCCTGCGGGAACTCAACGACCTGCCCGGGGCGTTGCGTCACCTGCGCCGGGCGGAACGGGCCGCCAGCACGCCCCGGGCGCGGGCGTTGGCCCGGATGAGCCTCGGCTACGTGCTGGCCAACGCCGGCCGCACCGCTGCGGCCCTGCGGGCCGTGACCGCCGCGCTGCCGCAGCTCACCGGTGCCGACGCCGGGCGGGCCCGGATGCAGCGGGGCGTGGTGCTGCACTACCGCGGCCGGTACGACGAGGCGGTGCGCGACTATTCCCTCGCGGTCGAGATCGCCCAGCGCGAGGGCGACCCGCTGCTGGAGGCGAGGGCCCGCAACAACCGTGGCCTGCTCAACGCCCACCGGGGCGCGCGGGGCCGTGACGACGACCTCGCCCGGTCGGCGGCCATCTTCGAAGGGCTCGGGCTGGACCTCGCCGCCGCCGACGCCCGCTGGAACCTGGGCATCGCGGCCGGTCAGCGCGGCGACACCGTGGGGGCGCTGCGCTGCTTCGCCGAGGTCGAACAGGAGTATCGCCGCCTCGCCGTGCCCCGGCCGGCGTTGCTGCTGGACCGCTTCGAGCTGCTGCTGTCGGTGCCCCTGGTGGACGAGGCCGTCGAGGTCGCCGGCGTGGCCGTGCGGGAACTGAACCGCCGGGGGATGGCCTCCGACCTCGCCGAGGCGCTGCTGGCCCGGGCCCGGGCCGCGCTGCTCGCCGGTGACCTGGACACCGCCACCGACACGGCCGCCCAGGCGCGGGCCCGGTTCCGCCGCCAGGGCCGCCGCACCTGGGCCGCCTTCGCCCGCCACGTCGAGCTGCGTGCCGAGTTCCGCCGGGGCACCCGATCGGCGACCCTGCTCACGGCGTTGGTGCGTACCGCCGGCCAGCTCGACGCCACCGGCTGGCCCGGTCCGGCGCTGACCACCCGGATCGACGCCGGCCGGCTGGCCGCCGCGCTGGGCCGCGCCGACCGCGCGGCGAGTCTGCTGGACGCGGCGGCCCGCGCCCGGCGGCGGGGCACCGCGCCCGCCCGGGCTCAGGGGTGGTACGCCCTGGCGCTGTCGCACCGCCTCGCCGGGGACGACCGCGCGGCGGCGCGGGCGCTGCGGCGGGGGCTGGCCGTGCTGGACAGCCACCGGGCCTCGCTCGGGGCCACCGAGCTGCGGGCGCACAGCGGGGCGTACGGGCAGGAGTTGGCCGCCGAGGGGCTGGACATCGCGGTCCGGTCCGCTGCCCCGGCGGGGGTCCTGGCCTGGGCGGAGCGGTGGCGGGCCAGCGCGGTGCGGGCCCGGGCGGCGCTGCCGCCGGCCGACCCGGACCTGTTCGCCGCGCTCACCGAGCTGCGGCTGGTCAGCAGCCTGCTGGAGGACGCCCTGCTGGCTGGCCGGCCGGTGCACGCGCTGCGGGGCCGGCAGACCCGGCTGGAACAGCGCATCCGCGACCTGTCCCGCCGGGTGCCCGGCGGCGGGGCCGTGGCGTCCCCGCCCGGCGTGGCGACGCTGGCCGGGCGGCTCGGTGTGCGCGCGCTGGTCGAGCTGGTGGCGCACGGGGACCGGCTGCGGGCGGTGCTGGTCCGCGACGGCCGGGCGACGCTGCACGACCTCGGCCCGCTCGCCGAGGCGGCGAATCGGGCCCGGCTGCTCCGGTTCGGCCTGCGCCGGCTGGTCACCACCGGTGACTCGGCCGCCGTGCGGGCCGGCGTGGCGCACGCGGCGGCGGCGCTGGACCGGCAGCTGTTCGAACCGTTGCGCCGGCACCTGGGCGACCGTCCCCTGGTCATCGTCCCGATCGGGGCCCTGCACGCGGTCCCGTGGTCCGGCCTGCCGAGCTGCGCCGGCCGGCCGGTCACCGTCGCCCCCTCGGCCACGGCCTGGCTGAGCGCGGACCGCCGGGCCACGCCGGAGGGCCCGCCGGTGCTGGCGGCGGGTCCGCGCCTTGCGGCGGCGGAGACCGAGGTACGCCAGCTCGAGGGCGTGCTGCCCGGTGCCCGCCTGTTCACCGGGGCGGACGCCACGGCCGGCGCGCTGACCGCCGCGCTGGACGGGGCGGCGCTGGCCCACATCGCCGCGCACGGCACGTTCCGGGCCGACAATCCGCTCTTTTCCCGCCTCGAACTGGCCGACGGGCCGCTGCTCGCCTACGAGCTGGAGCGGCTGCCCCGGCCGCCGGGCTGCGTGGTGCTGTCCGCCTGCGACTCGGGGTTGTCCGGGGTGCGCCCCGGCGACGAGGTCATGGGCTTCACGGCGGTGCTGCTGGCCCGGGGCGCCCGCTGCCTGGTGGCCACCGTGCTGCCCGTGCCGGCCGAGCCCACCACCGCGCTCATGCTCGACCTGCACCGGCGGATGCGGGCCGGCGCCCGGCCGGCGCGGGCCCTCGCCGACGCGCAGGCCGCATTCGTCGCGACGGGCGACGGTTCCGCCGCGGCCACGGCGGCGGCGTTCGTCTGCTTCGGCGCCGGCTGACTGCGGCGATACCGCCGTCGTATGACCAGGCGAGGATGATTGGTAATCGACAATCATGAATATTATTCCCGTCATCCGAACGCGGCGTGTCACCCCCGGCCCGCCGCTGATGATGCGGAGGAACACATGGTTCGTTGGCGCACCCTCACCGGCCTGTTGGCCACCGCGCTGGCCGCGGTGACCGCGGGCAGCCTCACCCTCACCGCACCCGCCGTCGCGGGCGATGCCACGGTCAGCCCGTACGTCGTCGGCGGCACCCCCGCCGCACAGGGCGAGTTCCCCTTCATGGTGCGGCTCTCCATGGGCTGTGGCGGCTCGCTCTACAGCCCCACCCTGGTTCTGACCGCCGCGCACTGCGTCAGCCGCACCGGCGCCAACACCAGCATCACCGCCACGCTCGGCGTGGTCGACCTCCAGTCGGCCAGCCGGATCACCGTCCGGTCCAACTACGTCTACCGCGCGCCGGGCTACAACGGCTCCGGCAAGGACTGGGCGCTGATCCGCCTGGCCACCCCGGTCACCAACCTGGCGACGCTGCCGATCGCCACCTCCGACGCGTACGACAGCGGCACCTTCACCGTCGCCGGCTGGGGTGCGGCGCGGGAGGGCGGCGCGCAGCAGCGTTACCTGCTCAAGGCCACCGTGCCGTTCGTCAGCGACTCCGTGTGCAGCGCCAACTACGGCGGCGACATCATTCCCGCCGAGGAGATCTGCGCCGGGTACGCGGCCGGTGGCACGGACACCTGCCAGGGCGACTCGGGCGGCCCGATGTTCCGCCGCGACGCCAGCAACGCCTGGATCCAGGTCGGCATCGTCAGCTGGGGCATCGGCTGCGCCCGTCCCAACTACCCGGGCGTCTACACCCAGGTGAGCTACTTCGCCTCCGCGATCGCCTCGGCCGCGGCCAGCCTCGGCGGCTGACCGGGCGGCAGACGGGTGCGGCCCGGCCGGATCACCGGCCGGGCCGCACCCGCGCGAGGGCACTACCGGGCGGCCGGTGGCGTCCAGCCGGCGGGCAGGTGCCCGATCCGGATCCGCTGCGGGTGGTCGCCGACGGGCACACTGACCACCTTCTGACCGGTGGCGAAGCTGATCGCGGTGACCTGGTCGGCGCCCGACTCCGAGATGACGCAGTCGCGGCCGTCGCCGCTCACCGTCGCCCAGTACGGCTTGCTGGCCGTGACCAACGGTCCCGGGGCGAGGGTGGCCCGGTCGACGATCGTGGTGTAGTCGTCCATCGTTCCGGCGACGCAGAGCTTCGCCCCGTCCGGGCTGATCGACATGCCGTGGTGCCGCGAGTCGTTGACCCACTTCGTGCGGTCCTCGGTGGTGTTCGGGTTCTTCGGCAGCGTGGCGACCCGGGTGACCCGGTCGCTGGCCACGTCGTACTCCACGAAGCCGTTGAAGAACGACACCTGGAAGTAGAGCCTGCCCTCGTCGGGGGTGAGGACCGCCGGCCGGACGGCGTCGGAGAGGTCGCTGCGGCCGAACGCGTCCAGCCGGGGCCGCATGTCGATCTCCTTCACCTTGGCGAAGGTGGTCGTGTCGGCGATGGTGATCTTGCGATCGCCCTTGGTCCAGTCCTGCGACGGGGCGTCCAGCGAGGTGTTGACGTCCCCAATGGACATGTTCCAGATGTACCGGCCTCCGCCGGTGAAGATGTTCTCGTGCGGGGTGTCGCCGGTGCCGAACGAGCCCACCTGCTTGCCGGTGTTGATGTCGAGCACGTGCACGGTGTCCGAGGTGGACGCCGACACCGCGACGCGGGTGCCGTCCGGGGATACGGCCATGTGGTCGGAGCGGAACCCGGAGACCGGGAACCGCCAGCGGACCGCGCCGGTGCGCAGGTCGATCGAGACGACGTCGGCGAAGCTGGGCCGGGACGCCACCAGCGCGGTCCCGTCCGGCGTGGTGTACATGTCGTCGACGAGTTGGTCGTGCCCCTCGCCGGGGCCCTGCTGGATGCCCAGGTAAAAGGCGAGCTTGATGGGGTTGAGGTAGATCTCCCAGAGTCGCTGCTGCTTGTCGGGCACGACGTTGAGCCGGCCGATGCGGGCGTAGTCGCCTCGGGAGCGAATCACGTCGACGGTGCCCTCCCAGTTGTTGCCGACGAACATCACCTCCTCCAGGGC
>NZ_SMKJ01000158.1:0-16196 GCF_004348615.1 Micromonospora sp. KC207 | reverse complement strand
CCAGGGCGATCAACGACTACGTCACCGCGTGGAACACCGACGCGAAACCGTTCGTCTGGACCGCGACCCCCGGCGAGATCCTGGCCAAGGTCCGCTGGGTCCACACCGAGGTCCGCAAACTCCTCACGAACAACGACAAGTAAACGATCTCGATTACGCGACACTAGGCGTAGGAACATTCATGATCACTGATGTCTGTGCCCGTCTGCTACCCGTCCGGTTCCCTGACCCAATTGCGCGGCCTCTAAACACGTACAATTTGACGGCGGAAGTGTCAAGAGCGCAGGCGCGTTGTAGGGCGGCAGGAAATGGCCAGGCGGGGCAATGAAGTCGAGTTCCCAACAGATAGGTCCTCGCTGTCGAGTGCCTCCCGCAGGGCTTGGACGGCGGTTGATTCGTCGTACGCCACAGGGGCGTTTTCGCTTCGGTTGGAAGCCTGCGCTTCGGCGGCGATGGACGGCAGGTCGGTGGCTCGGACGCCATAAGCGCTGAGCGTGGTGGCGAAGCCCGCAACGGCGATGAGGTCGCGGATCGCGGGACCCAGGTGGCCGGCGGTCGGCACCCGGAAGAACGCGGCCAGCTCGGCCAGACGGTCTGCGACGAAGCCCGGGCCCCGCGGATCCTCGACCCGGCCGGACGACGCCACCGGTAGCAGGGCCGACAACGACAGCGCGGCCGCCAAGCCGTGCGGGACGCCGTACCGGATCGTGAGGGGGTACGCGAAGGCGTGTCCGACCGTCGTCCGGGTCTCGCTGATCGCCAGCCCGGCCGTCGTCGCCAGGGCGCACAGGTCGGCCCGGTTGGCCAGAAGAGCTTCCTGGCCGCCGGCGAGGAGAGGGACAAGGCCGCGGGCGGCCGCGCCGGCGAGGCGGCGGGACGCGGGGGTGGAGCGGACGGACCAGTACGACTCCACGGAGTGCGCCAGCGCGTCGAGCGCGCAGGAGAACGTCAGCTCCGCCGGGCAACCCGCGCTCAGCCCGGGATCGATCAGCGCGACGTCCGGCCGCACCGCGGGCAGGTCGAGCGAGTGTTTGCGGCCGTCCACGTACACCGTGGCGAACGGGGTCACCTCGCTGCCGGTGCCAGCTGTGGTGGGCAGCACGATCAGCGGCACGTGCCCACCGTCAGGCTCGCGGTCGCCGTGCAGCAGCGCCAGCGCGGCAGCTGGGTCGGGCGGCAGCAGGCGGATCATCTTGGCGGTGTCCATCGCGGAGCCGCCGCCGACGCCGATGACGAGGTCCGCGCCGACCTCGTGCAGCATTCGGACGCCGGCCAGCACGTCGGGCAGGACCGGGTTGGCGCGGAAGCCGTCGAACACCCGCGCCGGGCGGCCGCCGAGCCGGTCCAGCACGCCGGTCGCCGCGACCCGGCGCGGGCTGCCGACCACCAGGATCCGGCCCGGCCGGTAGCGGGCGACGACCTCGTCCAGCCGGTCCGCGGCGCCACTGCCGGTGATCACCTCGCGCACCCGTTCATCCTGCCCGACAGACCGGGGGCGTGGACGGACCGCAACCTGCCACCGGGCGGCACGGGCGGCGCGGACGTGCCCGATTCTGACAGGTTCTGGTCATCGCGGGCTGGTCGGCGGAGCACCTGCGTAGTCTCCGGGGACACCAAGGGACACGACCCATGACGGGGGTGCGATGACTCACGCACACGGGCAGCCTGTCGCCATCGTCGGCATCGCCTCCCGGACACCGGCGGCGTCCGGGCCGGACGAGTACTGGCGCCTGCTGAGCGGGGGCGTGGACGCCATCAGGGACCGGGGCCCGGAGCGGGCGACCGGTCCGGAGCGTGGCGGGTTCGTCGACGGGGTCGACGAGTTCGACGCCGCGTTCTTCCGCATGTCGCCGCGCGAGGCCGCGGAGACCGACCCGCAGCAGCGCCTCGCCCTGGAGCTGGCCTGGCAGGGGCTGGAGGACGCGGGCATCGTCGTGCCGGAGTCCGGGTCCGCGCCGGTCGGCGTGTTCTTCGGGATCATGGCGGGCGACTACGCCGACCTGGTGGTGTCCTCGGGCGAGGTCACCCGGCACACGCTGACCGGCATGGGCCGGGCGATGATCGCCAACCGGGTGTCGTACGCGCTGGGCCTCGGCGGCCCCAGCCTGACCGTCGACACCGGCCAGTCGTCGTCGCTGGTGGCCGTGCATCTGGCGTGCGAGAGCCTCACCCGGGGCGAGGCCGGCGTGGCGCTCGCCGGCGGTGTCCACCTCAACGTGTCGCCGCTGAGCACCGCCGTCGCCCGCGCCGCCGGCGCGCTGTCGCCGGACGGCCGGTGTTACGTCTTCGACGAGCGCGCCAACGGGTACGTCCGGGGCGAGGGCGGCGGCGTCGTCGTGCTCAAGCCGCTGGACCGGGCCGTCGCCGACGGCGACCGCATCTACGCGGTCATCCGGGGCAGCGCGGTCGGCACCGGCAGCGACCCCACCGGTCTCACCGTGCCCAGCGCGGACGCGCAGGCGCGGACCATCGGCGACGCGCTGCGCCGCGCCGGGCTGGCACCCGGCGAGGTGCAGTACGTGGAGCTGCACGGCACCGGCACCGCGGTCGGGGACCCGATCGAGGCGCGGGCGCTCGGCGAGGCGTACGGGGCGCCGCGCGCCACCCCGCTCGTGGTCGGCTCGGTCAAGACCAACATCGGCCATCTGGAGGGTGCGGCGGGCATCGCCGGTCTGATCAAGACGGCGCTCTGCGTCCACCGCCGGGAACTGGTGCCGCACCTGAACTTCCGCCGCCCCAATCCGCGCATCCCGCTGGACGACCTCGGGCTGCGGGTCGCCGACCGACACGAGCGGTGGCCGGCCGGCGAGCAGCCGGTCGCGGCGGGGGTGACCTCGCTCGGCATCGGCGGCTCGTGCTGCCACCTGGTGCTGACCGCCGCCCCGGAGAACGCCCCCGCCACGCCGCCGGCCGAGCCGATCCACCGGCCCGCGCCGGTCGTGGTGTCCGCCACCGGCCCGGACGCGCTGCGGGCGCAGGCCGGCAAACTCCGCGAACACCTGCTGGCGCATCCGGACGCCACGCTGCCGGACGTGGGACTGTCCGCGGCGACCACCCGCGCGCAGTGGCGGACCCGCGCCGCCGTGTCCGCCGCCGACCGGGACGGCCTGCTGGCGGGCCTGGCCGGTCTGGCCGCCGGGGACGTCGCACCCGGGCAGGTCGTGCCCGGCCGCACGGCGGTGCTGTTCACCGGCCAGGGGGCGCAGCGGGCCCGGATGGGCGCCGGCCTGGCGGCCGCGTACCCGGTGTTCGCGGACGCCCTGGACGAGGTGTGCGACCAGCTCGACGCGCACGTCGGCCGCTCGGTGCGCGACCTGCTGGAGGCGGCGCCCGGCGCCCCCGACGCTGCCCTGCTGGACGACACGCGGTACACCCAGCCCGCGCTGTTCGCGGTCGAGGTGGCCCTGTTCCGGCTCGCCGGGTCGCTGGGCGTCCGCCCCGACGTGCTCATCGGCCACTCGGTCGGCGAGCTGGCCGCCGCGCATGTGGCCGGGGTGCTGTCGCTCGCCGACGCGAGCACGCTGGTCGCCGCCCGCGGCCGGCTGATGGGCGCGCTGCCGGCCGGCGGCGGCATGGCCGCGGTGCAGGCGTCCGAGGCGGAGGTGCGTGAGTCGCTGACCGGCCTCACCGACCGGTTGGGCGTCGCCGCGGTCAATGGCGCGCAGGCGGTGGTGGTCTCCGGCGACCTAGACGCGATCGAGGAGTGGCTGCCGCGCTGGGCGCACCGCAAGACGACCCGGCTGCGGGTCAGCCACGCGTTCCACTCGCACCTGATGGAGCCGATGCTGGACGAGTTCCGGCAGGTGGCGCAGGCACTGAGCTACACGCCGCCACGGATTCCGGTGGTGTCCAACGTGACCGGCGAGCCGGCGTCCGCCGAGCTGACCGACCCGGAGTACTGGGTGCGCCACGTCCGCGAGGCGGTCCGGTTCCACGACGGCATCGGCGCGCTGCACCGGCAGGGGGTGCGGCGCTACCTCGAGCTGGGCCCGGACGCGGTGCTGACCGCCATGGCCCGGCAGACGCTCGGCGACGATTCCGGCGCCGTCTTCCTCGCCGCGCTGCGCGCCCGGGAGGACGAACCGGCGGCGTTCGCGGCGTTCCTCGGCGGGGCACACGTCGCCGGGATCGGCATCGACTGGCTGGCGGTGTACCCGTACGGCCGGCGGGTGACCCTGCCGACGTACGCGTTCCAACGGCAGCGGCACTGGCTGCCGCCCCGGGGCGCGGCGGCGGACGTCGCCGCGGCCGGCCTGACCAAGGTGGAGCACCCGGTGCTCGCAGCCGCCGTGACCCTGCCCGGCGGCGACGAGTGGCTGCTGACCGGCCGGACGCCCGCCGGGGCCGAGCCCTGGGGGAGCACCGCGCTGGTGGAGCTGGCCGCAGCGGCCGGACGCCAGGCCGGCGCGCCGGTGGTCGGGGAGCTGACCGTCGAGGAGCCGATGCCGGCGCCGGGCGGCGTGCCGGTGCAGATTCGCGTCGGTGAGCCCGACGAGCACGGCCACCGGACGGTGGCGATCCACTCCGCCGCGACCTGCCACGCCCGCGGGTTCCTCACCGCGGCCGCCGGGGAGGCTCCGGACTGGCGGGCCGCCGCGTGGCCGCCGCCGGGCGCGGTCCCCGCCGACCCCGGCCTGCTGCCAGCCCGGCTCGCGGAGACCGGCCAGGATCCCGGACCGGCCCTGCGGGCCGTGCGGGCCGTGTGGCGCGACGGCGACGACGCGTACGCGGAGATCGCGCTGCCCGACGCGGACGCCGAACCGCCGCGTGGGCTCGGGATCCACCCGGTGCTGCTCGACGCGGCCCTGCTCACCCGGCTGGCCCTGGACGAGGACGGCATCCCGCACGTCTGGTCCACGGTCCGCCTCGGACGTCCCGGCGCCCTCCGCGCCCGCGTCCGGCTCCGGCGATCCGGCCCGGCCCGGCTGCGTCTCGATCTCGCCGACGAGCACGGCGAGCCGGTGCTGAGTGTGGACACGATCACGGTCCGCCCGCCCGACCCGGCGTCGTCCGCGCCGCTGTACGGGATCGACTGGGTCCCGGTGACCGGTGACGACGGCCGGGCCCGCACGGTCGTGGCGTACGCCGACCGGTACGCCGACGCGGACGCGGTGGTGGCCCGCATCGACGGCGACCACGCCGAGTCGGTGGCCGCGGACACCCTCGCGCTGGTGCAGTCGTGGCTGGCCGACGACCGGCTCACCGGCCAGCAGCTCGTGCTGGCCACCCGCTACGGCGTCGCGGTCGGCGACGAGGCCCCGGATCTGGCGCTGGCCCCGGTGTGGGGCCTGGTGCGCAGCGCGCAGTCCGAGCACCCGGGCCGGTTCGTGCTGGTGGACGACGACGGCGCGGACCCGGACTGGTCGGCCCTGCTGCGCCGCGACGAGCCGCAGCTCGCCGTCCGCGGCGGGCGGGTGCTCGCCCCGCGCCTGGTCCGCGCCGCGGCGGCCGCCGCACCGGCGGCACCCGCGATCGACCCGGACGGGACCGTGCTGGTCACGGGCGGCACCGGCGACCTCGGCGCGCTGGTCGCCCGGCACCTGGTCCGGACCCACGGGGCCCGGCGGCTGCTGCTGCTCAGCCGCCGCGGCCCGGCCGCCGAGGGCGCCCCGGAGCTGGTCGGCGAGCTGGCCGCGCTGGGCTGCCGGGCCGAGGTCGCGGCGTGCGACGTGGCCGACCGCGACCAGCTCGCCGCCGTGCTCGCCGGTCTGGAGCACCCGCTCACCGCGGTCGTGCACGCCGCCGGCGTGCTCGACGACGGCGTCCTGGAGTCGCTCACGCCGGGCCGGCTCGACCACGTCCTGCGGCCGAAGGTCGCCGGGGCGCGGCACCTGCACGAGCTGACCGCCGGCCTGCCGCTGTCCGCGTTCGTCGTGTTCTCCTCGGTCGCCGCGACCATCGGCTCGTCCGGACAGGGCGGCTACGCCGCGGCGAACGCGTTCCTGGACGCCCTCGCCGCGCACCGCCGGGCCGCCGGGCAACCGGCGCTGTCGCTGGCTTGGGGCCTGGTGGACGGAACCGGAATGGCCGGCACCCTGGACGACACCGCCGCCGCGCGGTGGGCCCGGTCCGGGATCCGGCCGATGCCCGCCGATCTCGTCCCGGCCCTGTTCGACCGGGCCCGGGGGCACGGCCGCGCGCTGCTCGCGCCGGTCCGGCTGGACCTGGCTGCCCTGTCCGGGCGGGCCCGCGCCGGTGACCTGCCGCCGCTGCTGAGCGGGCTGGTCGCCGTCCCGGCGCCGGAGACGGCGCCGGCCACCGGGACGTTGGCGCAACGGCTCGCCGCGGTACCCGTGGCGGACCGCGACCGTCTCGTCCGGGACCTCGTCCGCGACCACGTCGCCGTCATCCTCGGGCACGGCTCGGCCCGCGACATTGACCCGGACCGGGCGTTCAAGGAGCTGGGCTTCGACTCCCTCGCCGGTGTCGAGCTGCGTAACCGGCTGATCCGGGCCACCGGGCTGACGCTGCCCTCGACGATGGTCTTCGACCACCCGACCACCGCCCGCGTCGCCGCGCTGCTGCGCGAGCGGGCCGAGGGCGCCGCCGATCCGGCGGCCGGCGCGCCGGCCCGGACCCGGGCCGTGGCGGACGACGAGCCGCTCGCCATCGTCGGCATCAGCTGCCGGTACCCGGGCGCGGTCAGCAGCCCGGACGAGCTCTGGCGGCTGGTGGCCGAGGGCCGCGACGCCATCACCGAGCTGCCCGACGACCGCGGCTGGGACCTGGGCCGGTTGTACGACCCGGACCCCGAGCGTGCCGGCAAGCTCTACACCCGCGGCGGCGGCTTCCTCGACGGCGCGGGCGACTTCGACGCCGGGTTCTTCGGCATCAGCCCGCGCGAGGCGCTCGCCACCGACCCGCAGCAGCGGCTCATGCTGGAGGCCGCGTGGGAGGCGTTCGAGGACGCCGGCATCGACCCGACCGCGCTGCGCGGCTCGGACACCGGGGTGTTCTGCGGCGTCATGTCGTCCGACGACTACGGCGGCGCCATCCCGCCCGAGCTGGAGGGCTTCCGCCTCACCGGGACCACGAACAGCGTGGTGTCCGGCCGGGTGGCGTACACCCTCGGGCTGGAGGGTCCCGCGGTCACTGTGGACACCGCGTGCTCGTCGTCACTGGTCGCGCTGCACCTGGCCGGGCAGGCGCTGCGCTCCGGCGAGTGCTCGCTGGCGCTGGCCGCCGGGGTCACCGTGATGGCCAAGCCGTTCCTGCTGGTCGAGTTCAGCCGGCAGCGCGGGCTGTCCGCCGACGGGCGCTGCAAGGCGTACGCGGCCGCCGCCGACGGCACCGGCTTCTCCGACGGCCTCGGCGTGCTGGTGCTGGAACGTTTGTCCGACGCCCGGCGGCACGGCCGACGCATCTGGGGCCTGATCCGCGGCAGCGCGGTCAACCAGGACGGGGCCAGCAACGGGCTGACCGCGCCGAACGGCCCGTCGCAGGAGCGGGTGATCCGGCAGGCGCTGGCCGGCGCCGGGCTGCGACCGTCCGACGTTGACGCGGTCGAGGGCCACGGCACCGGCACCCGGCTGGGCGACCCGATCGAGGCGCAGGCGTTGCTGGCCACCTACGGCCGCGACCGCGAGGAGCCGCTGTGGCTGGGCTCGGTCAAGTCGAACATCGGCCACACCCAGGCCGCGGCCGGCATCGCCGGGGTCATCAAGATGCTGCAGGCGATGCGGCACGAGACGCTGCCGCGCACCCTGCACGTGGACGCGCCGTCGCCGCACGTCGACTGGACGGCCGGCCGGGTCGAGCTGCTGACCGAGACGGTGCCGTGGCCGGCGTCCGGCCGGCCCCGCCGCGCCGGGGTGTCCTCGTTCGGAGTCAGCGGCACCAACGCGCACGTGATCCTGGAGGAGGCGCCGCCGGCCGCGAGCAGCCCGGCGCCGGCGCCCGGGACCGTGCTGCCGGCCGTGGCGGTGGTGCTGTCCGGGCGTGGCCCGGCGGCGCTGCGGGCGCAGGCGCAGCGGCTGCACGCGGCGCTGGCCTCCGAGCCCGGCTGGACGCCGCTCGACGTCGCCCACTCGGCGGCCACCACTCGCGCGCACCTGGAGAACCGGGCGGCGGTGGTCGCTGCGGACCGCGACGAGCTGCTGGCCGGGCTGCGCGCCCTGGCCGGCGGCGAGGCCGCGCCGGGTATCGTGGACGGCCGGGTCACCGGCGACCGGGTGGCGTTCGTCTTCCCGGGCCAGGGCGCGCAGTGGGACCGCATGGCGGTGGAGCTGCTGGACACCGCGCCCGAGTTCGCCGCGGAGATCGCCGCCTGCGGCCGGGCGCTGGCCCGCCACGTGGACTGGGATCTGGAGGCCGTGCTGCGCGGGACGCCCGGCGCGCCGTCGTTGCAGCGCGTCGACGTGGTGCAGCCCGCGCTGTTCGCGATGATGGTGGCGCTGGCGAAGCTGTGGCGGTCGTACGGGGTGCGGCCGGCCGCGGTGATCGGGCACTCGCAGGGCGAGATCGCCGCCGCATACGTCGCCGGCGGGCTGTCGCTGGAGGACGCCGTCCGGGTGGTGGCGGTGCGCAGCCAGCTCGTCCGGGACCGCCTGGCCGGTTCCGGGGCGATGGTCTCGGTGGCGCTGCCGCTGCCCGCGGCCCAGGAGCTGATCGCGCCGTACGGCGACCGGATCTCGGTCGCGACGATCAACGGACCGGCGGCCGTGGTGGTGGCCGGCGACCCGGCGGCGCTGGACGAGATGATCGCGGCCGCGGAGCGCGGCGGGATCCGGACGCGCCGGGTGCCGGTGGACTACGCCTCGCACTCGCCGCACGTGGAGGTCCTGCGCGACGAGCTGCTCACCGCGCTCGCCCCGGTCCGGCCGCGCTGCGGCGAGGTGCCGTTCTACTCCACCGCGGAGGGCGGCTACCGGGACACCGCGGGCCTGGACGCCGCCTACTGGTACCGCAACTTGCGCGAGCCGGTGGGCTTCGAGCCGGCCGTCCGGGCGCTGCTCGACGACGGCGTCACCGCGCTGATCGAGGTGTCCCCGCACCCGGTGCTGACCATGGCGATGCAGGAAACCGTTCAGGAGGCGGACGCCGGTGAGCGGGCCACGGTGCTGGCCTCGCTGCGCCGCGACGAGGGCGGCCTGCCCCGCTTCCTGCTGTCGCTTGGCGAGGCGCACGTGGCCGGGGCGACGGTGGACTGGCCCGCGGTGTTCGCCGGCACCGGGGCCGGCCGGGTCGCGCTGCCGTCGTACGCGTTCCAGCGCGAGCGGTACTGGCTGTCGTCCGCCGCGGCCACCGGTGACGCGTCCGCCGCCGGTCTCGACCGAGTCGAGCACCCGGTGCTGGCCGCCGCGGTGCCGGTGGGCGACCGGGACGAGTGGGTCTTCACCGGACGGGTGTCGGTGCAGGCGCAGCCGTGGCTGCGCGACCACGCGGTGGCCAGCACGGTCGTGGTGCCGGGCGCCGCCCTGATCGAGCTGGCCAGCGCCGCGGGCGCCCGCCTGGGCTGCCCGGTGCTGGACGAGCTGGTGCTCCAGGCGCCGCTGGTGCTTGCCGAGGACGACGTGCGGCAGGTGCAGGTCCGGGCCGGCGACGCGGACGCCGACGGCCGCCGCGAGGTGGCGGTCTACTCCCGGCCGCAGGACCCCGGTGAGGACGGCGGGTCCCCGGTCACCTGTCACGCCCGTGGCTGGCTGAGCGCCACGGCCCCGGAACCGGGCCCGGCGTGGGGGACGTGGCCGCCGCCCGGCGCCCGGGCGGAGCTGGTCGACGCCCTGTACGCCCGGCTGGCCGACGCCGGCTACGAGTACGGCACGGTCTTCCGCGGGGTCCGCGCCGCGTGGCGCGACGGCTCGCGGGTCTGGACCGAGCTGGCCCTACCCGAGGACGTGTCCGGCGCCGGGTTCGTCCTGCACCCGGCGCTGCTCGACGCGGCCCTGCACGGCGCGCTGGTGGACAAGCGGGCCGGCGCCCCGATCGACCTGCCGTTCTCCTGGTCCGGGGTGTCGCTCGGCGCGCCCACCGACGGCCCGTTGCGGGCCCGGGTCACGCCGGGCGCGGACGGCGCCGTCCGGATCGACGTCCTCGGCCCCGGCGGCGAGCCCGTGGCGAGCGTCGCCAAGCTGGTCTTCCGGCCGGTCGACCCGGTGCAGCTCGAGGGCGGCGCGGGCGACGGCGCCGAGTCGCTGTTCCATCTCGGCTGGACCGACGTCACGGCCGCGGCGACCGGCCCGGCGGCGGCCCGCGTCGTGACGATCGGTGCCGGCGCCGACCGGGCCACTGTCGAGGCGCTGGACGCCGCGCTGGCCGGCGGCGGCGCACCGGTGCCGGACGTCGTGGTCGCCGAGGTCGACGCCGGCCCCGACGACACGCTGCCTGCGGCCCATCGGATGGCCGCGCGGACCCTGACGCTGGTGCAGCGCTGGCTGGCCTCGGAGTGGCTCACCGACGCGCTGCTCGTGGTGGTCACCCGGCACGCGGTCGCGGTGGCCGGTGAGTCGGTCGACCCGGCCCGTGCCCCGGCCTGGGGCCTGGTCCGCAGCGCCCAGTCCGAGCACCCCGGCCGGTTCCTGCTGGCCGATCTGGATGACGGCGACGCGCCGGACTGGGGCGCGCTGGCCGCCACCGGCGAGCCGCAACTCGCGGTCCGCGGCGGACGGATCCTCGCGCCGCGCTTGCAGCGGGCACCGGCCACGCCGTCCGGTGACACGTGGCGGCTCGGCATCCGGCGTGCCGGATCGCTGGCCGAGCTGACCACCGTGCCGTCGGCCGGGGACCGGCCGCTGCGCGCCGGTGAGGTCCGGGTCCGGGTCCGGGCGGCCGGGCTGAACTTCCGCGACGTGCTCATCGCGCTGGGCCGCTACCCGGGCGAGGCGCCGCTGGGCAGCGAGGCCGCCGGAGTGGTGACCGAGGTCGGCGCCGGCGTGACCGGCCTGCGCCCCGGCGACCGGGTGATGGGCCTGGTGACCGAGTCGTTCGGGCCGCTGGCCGTGGTCGATGAGCGCCTGGTGACGCCGATGCCCGACGACATCGGGTTCGTCCCGGCGGCGGCGGTGCCGGTGGTGCACCTGACCGCGTGGCACGCCCTGGTCGACCTGGCCGACGTACGCCCCGGGCAGCGGGTGCTGGTGCACGCCGCCGCCGGCGGCGTGGGCATGGCCGCGGTGCAGCTCGCCCACCACCTGGGTGCCGAGGTGTACGCTACGGCGAGCCCGGCCAAGTGGGACGCGGTGCAGGCGCTCGGAGTGGACGCCGCCCGGATCGCCTCGTCGCGGGACCTGTCTTTCCGGGACACCTTCCTGCAGGCCACCGGCGGCGCGGGCATGGACGTGGTGCTCAACGCGCTGGCCGGCGAGTACGTCGACGCCTCGCTCGACCTGCTGCCCCGCGGCGGCCGGTTCGTCGAGATCGGCAAGGCCGACATCCGGGACGCCGGCGAGATCGCGGCCGCCCGGCCCGGCGTGCGCTACCGCGCCTTCGACCTGTTCGACGTGGACCCCGGCCGGATCCAGCAGATGCTGCGCGACGTGGTGGCCCGGTTCCGCGACGGCACGTTCCGGCACGGGCCCGCGCGGACCTGGGACGTGCGGGACGGCGAGGAGGCGTTCCGGTTCCTGCGCGAGGGCCGCAACACCGGCAAGATCGTGCTGACCGTGCCCGCGCCGCTCGACCCGGGCGGCACCGTGCTGATCACCGGCGGCACCGGTGGTCTGGGCGCGGTGGTCGCCCGGCACCTCGCGCAGCGGCACGGCGTGACCGACCTGCTCCTGGTCAGCCGCCGCGGGCCCGCCGCCACCGGCGCCGCAGACCTGGTCGGCGAGCTCGCCGGTCTCGGTGCCCGGGCGCGGGTGGCGGCCTGCGACGTGACCGACCGCCAGCAACTCGCCGCGCTGCTCGGCACCCTCGACCGCCCGCTGACCGCGGTCGTGCACGCCGCCGGTGTGCTCGACGACGGGGTGGTCGCCGCGCTGACCCCGGAACGGCTGGCCCGGGTGATGCGCCCCAAGGTGGACGCCGCTCGGCACCTGCACGAGCTGACCGCCGGGCACGACCTGTCGGCGTTCGTGTTGTTCTCCTCGGTCGCCGGGCTCATGGGCACCCCCGGGCAGGGCAACTACGCCGCCGCGAACGCGTACCTGGACGCCCTGGCCGCGTCCCGCCGCGCCTTGGGCCTCCCGGCCGCCGCGCTGGCCTGGGGTCTGTGGGCGGACGCCACCGGGATGACCGGTGACCTCGGCGCCGAGGACCTGGCCCGGCTGGCACGTGCCGGCATCGGTACCCTCCCGACCGAGCTGGGGCTGAGCCTGTTCGACCGGGCGCTCGGCCGGGCCGAGGCGCAGCTCGCCCCGGTCCGCCTGGACTTCGCCGTGCTGCGTTCCCTGGCCCGGGCGGACGCGCTGCCGCCGCTGCTGCGCGGTCTGGTCAAGACGCCGGTGCGGCCGGCGGCGACCGCCGGCACGTCGCTGGCCGACCGGCTGGCCGGCGCCGCGCCGGCCGACCGGGAGAAGGTGGCGCTCGACGTGGTGACCGCCCAGGTCGCTGCGGTGCTCGGGCACACCTCACCGGAGACCGTGGCGGCCGGCCGCGAGTTCAAGAGCCTGGGCTTCGACTCGCTTGCCGCGGTGGAGCTGCGGAACCGGCTTAGCCGGGCGACCGGGCTGCGGCTGCCGACCACACTGATCTTCGACCACCCCACCCCGGTGGCGGTCGCCCGGTTCGTGCTGACCACCGTGGGCGGGCCGGACCCCGCGGCGGCGTCACCGCTAGAGGCGGAGCTGCGGAAGGTCGAGGCGCTGCTCACCGAGGTGGCCGGGGACGCCGATCGGCTGGCCGAGCTGGAACCGCGGCTGCGGGCGTTCGGCAACCGGCTCCGGCATGTGCTCAGCGGCGGTCCGGCGGATCAGCCCGAGACGGCCGACGCCGGCCCGGAGTACCTGCTCGGCGAGGTGTCCGACGAGGACATGTTCGACCTGATCGACCGAGAGCTGGGAGCGGCGTGACCGGAGGGGCGGAGGGACGCTCAGCGGCCCTCCGAGTCCTTGCGGACGGCGTGTAGCAGCCGGCGGACGGCGATGACGTGCGCGCCGGAGCCGATTACCAGCATCCGGTAGGCGGCGCCGTGCAGGCCGTGGAACGCCGCGTACGTGCGGGCGCTTACCACCGTGCCGTCGTCCACCTCGGCCAGCGCCAGTCGAAGCTCGTACCGGGAGAAGCGGTGCCGCCCGGTGAGCCGCAGCAGCCGCTCTGCCTGAGCGTCGGCGACGCGGAAGCCGACCAGGGTCGCGCCGGTCACCACCGGCGTCCGGGACGACCGGGCCGGTTCGGCGGCCAGCAGCCGGGCGAAGGTCTCGGACGCGGCGAAGCGCGGCCCGGTGACCTGCCGGGTCAGCGCCGGCCACACCACCGCGGGCGGTGCCGCGACCGGCATCCGGTGCTCGTCGACGAAGGGCAGGTCGTCCGGCTCGGGCGCGGTCAAGGGAGCAGGTGCTCGGCCACCGCGCCGGCCCACCGCCGGTAGCCGAAGCTCGACGGGTGGAAGCGGTCGCGGGCGAAGAACTCCGGCACCGGCGGCAGCAGCGAGTCGGGCCCGACCCACACCGCGCCGGGCTGCGCGGCGCAGACCTGCCGGGCCACCTCGTCCAGATCGGCGGCGCGCTGCGCCAGGTAGCGGCCGAGCGCCCGGGGCATCGCCGGGAAGACGTCAAAGGGCGGGATGCCGGTCACCGCGACGTGCCCGGCACGAGCGCGCAGGTCGGTCACGATCGCGGTGAGGTCGTCGCGCCACTCCTGCGGCCCGCGCCGGCTCAGCACGTCGTTGACCCCGGCCAGCAGTACGGCCACGTCGAGTTCCTGCTCGAGCTGGGGCAGCAGCCGGTACCGGATGCGGCGGGCCGTGGCGGCGTGCTGGCCCACCACCGACCAGTCGACCGGCCGGCCGGTGCGCTCGGCGAGCGCGCGGGCAAGCGCACCGGTGAAGCCCTCGTCGTGGGTGTCCGTGCCGCAGCCGGCTGCGGTCGACTCGCCGAGCACCCCCAGCCGCAGCGGCCGGGCGTCCACGGCGCCGGTCGATACATCGGGCGGCGCGGGCGTCGCGCCGGTGGTCGGCCCGCCGGCCGGCGGCAGGATCTCGGTGCGGGCCCGCAGCCAGATGCCCTGCGCGGCGACGACCGAAAGCAGCACCGGGTTCACCGGGCCACCGCCTCGGCCACCGGCCGCTTGCGCAGCGACTCGACGGCGTCCTGGATGCCGTCGCGGACGTCCACGCCGAGCGCCCGTGACTGCACCGCCAGCGCGCCGTCCGCCACGAACCGCAGCAGCTCGTCGGGCGTCGTCGTGGCGAGCCGATCGACCTCGGCCAGCACCCCGGCGATCAGCGCGCGCAGCCGCCGGGCGATCTTGTCGTTGCGTCGGACCAGGGCGATCGCCTGCATCCACAGCCCGCTGTGCGCCTCGTCGGCGAGGAGGTCCCGGAACTCAGCGCGCATCGCGGGCAGCGGAACGTCCGGTGCCGCCGCGGCGGCCCGGCGGATGACCGCCCGGAACCGCTCCTCCAGCTCGTCCAGGCAGGCCAGGAAGAACGCCTGCTGGCTGCCGAACAGGCGGAACACATACGGCTGGGACAGGCCGAGCCGGTCGGCCACGTGCTGCATCGCCGCCGTGGTCAGCCCATGGTCGGCGAACGCGCCCATGCCTATCGCGACGGCCTGGACCCGGCGCTGACCCGCGGTCGCTCGTTCCATCTTCATCGGGGCAGCCTAGAACAGTATGTACTTACTAACAAGTACGCCAGTCCCGTTTCGTGTCGGATATGTTTCGTATCCGGGAAACTCGGAAATAAACGCCCACGCCATATCCGCAATGGCTGCTGTCCATTATCTGCCAGCGGCGCCGGCGGCCCGCAACTTGTTGCCACGGCCGGGCCACGTACCGGTCGCCGGAGCGCTAGGCGCGCTGTCCGCGCTGGTCCGTTCGTACTATTGCGCCCGAGCCGGCGGCTGCTAGCCGCGCGCGAGAGTAGTCATGATCTTGGCAGGTACTGGACGTCACCCATTTACGGCGTGGCTTCCGCTGGCCTTTGCTGCGTACGCTCCACCTCGGATTGAGCGGCAGGCAGCTCTCCGGTGACTCCATTTCGGGAACGGGCGGCAATGGTCGGCGAAATGGCACCGGAGCACGCCTGTGCCGGGCATGGCCGCCGATGTGACCGGCCTCGACACGACCGACAAGGAGCTCGGATCCGCATGACCCAGGGCACCGACGAGCAGCAGAAGCTCCGCACCTACCTCCGCAAGGTCACCAGTGAGCTGCTCACCGCCAACCGCCGGGTGCGCGAGCTGGAGGAACGCGACCTCGAGCCGCTGGCGATCGTGGGCATGAGCTGCCGGTACCCCGGGGGCGCCAGCTCACCGCAGCACCTGTGGGAGCTGGTCGAGCAGGGCCGGGACGCGATCACCGGGCTGCCGCGCGACCGCGGCTGGGACGTCGACACCCTGTACGACCCGGACCCGGACCGGACCGGCCGGGTGTACGCCCGCGGCGGCGGCTTCTTCGAAGGCGTCGGTGACTTCGACGCCGCGTTCTTCGGGGTGAGCCCGCGCGAGGCGCTCGCCATGGACCCGCAGCAACGGCTGGCGCTGGAAGCCTCGTGGGAGGCGCTGGAGGACGCCGGCATCGACCCCACCGCGCTGCGCGGGTCCGGCACGGGCGTCTTCGTCGGTGCCCTCGCTACCGACTACGGACCCGCCATGCGGGCCGAGCTGGAGGGCTTCCGGCTCACCGGCACCCAGACCAGCGTGGTGTCCGGCCGTATCGCGTACACGCTGGGTTTGGAGGGTCCGGCGGTGTCGGTGGACACGGCGTGTTCGTCGTCGTTGGTGGCGTTGCATTTGGCTGGGCAGGCGTTGCGGTTGGGGGAGTGTTCGCTGGCGTTGGTCGGTGGGGTGACGGTGTTGGCTGGGCCGTTCTTGCTGGTGGAGTTCAGTCGGCAGCGGGGGTTGGCGGCGGATGGGCGGTGTAAGCCGTATGCGGCGGCGGCTGATGGTACGGGTTTTTCCGACGGGGTCGGGATGCTGGTCGTGGAGCGGTTGTCTGATGCGCGGCGGCGGGGGCATCGGGTGTTGGCTGTGGTGCGTGGTAGTGCGGTGAATCAGGATGGTGCGTCGAATGGGTTGACTGCGCCGAATGGTCCGGCGCAGGAGCGGGTGATTCGGCAGGCGCTTGCTGTTGCGGGGTTGTCGGCTGCTGAGGTG
>NZ_SMKJ01000157.1:0-16221 GCF_004348615.1 Micromonospora sp. KC207 | reverse complement strand
GGCCGGGCCACGCAGCTGGCCGAGCAGTTCGGCACCGACCGGGCCGCCGCCCTCGCCGGCATGAAGGCGCTCCTCGACGAGCAGCGCGAGTACGCGCGGCTGTCCGGCCATCCGTACCACCTCGTCCTGTCGCTCTGCCGGTTCAGCAAGCTGCTCGTCGAGGCCGGCACCCGCCTGAGCCTGGCCGCCAACTGGGCCGAGGAGGCGCGGCGGATCGATCCGGTGAGCGCCTGGACGTGGACGGCGGCCATGCGCGGCTGGTCCGCCCTCGGCCGGCGGGAGGAGAGCGTGGTGCTCGGCTACGACGCCCTCGACCGCTTCCCCGACAACGTGGTGGTGCGCAACAGCCTGGCGGAGGCGTTGAAGGCGGCCGGCCGATTCACCGAGGCGGAGGAGGTGTACCGGGAGTCGTTGGTGCGTTTCCCGGACAACGTGGTGGTGCATGGTGGGTTGGCGGACGTGTTGAAGGCGGCCGGTCGGTTCGGTGAGGCGGAGAAGGTGTACCGGGATTGCGTGGTGCGCTTTCCTGACAATGCGGTGGTGCATGGTGGGTTGGCGGACGTGTTGCGGGCGGCCGGTCGAATCGGTGAGGCGGAGGAGGCGTACCGGGAGTCGTTGGTGCGTTTCCCGGACAACGCGGTGGTGCGTAGCGGTTTGGCGGACGTGTTGAAGGCGGCCGGTCGGTTCGGTGAGGCGGAGGAGGTGTACCGGGAGTCCGTGGCGCGGTTTCCGGACAATGCGGTGGCGCATGGTGGGTTGGCGGACGTGTTGCGGGCGGCCGGTCGAATCGGTGAGGCGGAGGAGATGTACCGGGAATGTGTGGTGCGCTTTCCGGACGACGCGCTGGTGCGTGGCGGTTTGGCGGAGGTGTTGAAGGCGGCCGGTCGGTTCGGTGAGGCGGAGGAGGTGTACCGGCAGTCGTTGGTGCGGTTTCCGGACAATGCGATGTTGCGCAGCGGCCTGACGGAGGTGCTCAAGCTCGCCGAGCGTGCGAAAGCCACCAGGCCGCCAGAAGCGCCCGCCACGCAGGAGGGGACGGACGTACCGGCCGATCCCGATGTGCTGCCGCCCGGCACCGCCGCCGGCGTCGACGGGCAGCCGGTCGGGCCGGGGGAGGCCGCGGCCGAACCGCCCGGCGCGGCGCAGCCGGACGCCGAACCCGCGCCGCTGCCGGAGGCTCTGGACGAGTCGCCGCTGCCGCCGCCCCCCGACGTGTCGCTGCGCTCGCAGGTTCGGCGGGCACTCGCCAGAACCAACGAGGGCCAGCGCGAACAACTGGAGGCGCTGCTCGCCGTCGTGGATCGACTCCTGCTGGCGGACAACGGCGACGCCGAGGCCTGGTACGCGAAACTGGAGATGCTGCTGGCCCTCGGCAGCACGGCCGAGGTGCAGCAGACGTTCGGCGCCCTGCCGCCCTATCTGGCGCTTCGCCCCGAGTTCGTCGCGATGCAAGGCCGCCTGGCGTTGCTGGAGCTGACCCAGGAGGAAGGCGCGCCGTTCGGGGCCCAGGTGGTCGATTCGGTCGTGCGGCCCTGGGAGGCGGCCAGCCGCTCGATCCCGGAGCTGCGGCACGTGCCCGCCGTGCAGCGGCTGCGAGCTAGCGCCGTGGTGGTGGACGGCGCGCCGCTGGCGCAGTTCCGGCACGAAATGACCCGGGAGATGCGGGATCTGGTCGCCATGTCGAGATCCCAGCCCGCCCCCACGGGGTCGCCGGCTGCCGCGTTGACGTCCTGGTGGCTGTCGACCGTGCACACCGTCCTCGTCGGGCCGGAGCCGACGGGGATCGGCGACGAAGAGCTGATCAAGAACGCGCGTGACCACTCCGAGGTGCTGGACCGCCTGGACGACGAGCTGCTCAGCGCCAGTCGTTACCTGCTCACGATGCGGTGAGGTCGAAGCGCTCGGCGGTCGCCCCGCCGCAGTCGATGCCGAGGCGGCGCAGCCGGTCCGACTCCGCCTCCCGGCCCTGCCCGGCGAGCCGCTCGGCGAGTTCGTCGAGCGAGTCCGGTACGCCGATCTCCACGGCGTACCGGAGCCACCGTTCCGCCTCCTCCGGCGTCGGCGCCCGTCTGATCGTCTCGCGCACCGCGTAGCGGTCGCCCCGGCGGGCGAGGTTGGCCAGCCAGTCCCGGCTCTCGTCGGCGCGGCCCGCGAGGTCGAACCGTCTGACCAACTCCCGCAGCGCCTGCGGATCCCCGGCCTCCGCCGCCCGGCCGAGCCACCGTTCCGCCTCGCCGGGTGAGGCCTCGGCCAGCAGCCGCATCGCCTCCGGGTTGTCCTGTTCGGCTGCCTGCCGGAGCAGGACGGCCACCTCCTCGTGCCGGCCGGCGCGCTTCCACCGGTCGGTGAGTCTGATGAGCGCTCCGTCCCGCCCCTGGTCGACGGCGGTACGGAGCAGGGCGTCGGCCTCCGGGTGGCGGCCGGCGCGGTCGAGGCGCGACACCAGCCGTTCGAGGGCGGGTCCCGATCCCGCCTGCGCCCCGTCCCGCAGGCAGCGTTCGGCCTCGTCGCCCCGGCCCGCCTCGTCGAGCAGGCGGGCGAGCCAGGTGCCGTACTCCTCGTGCTGCACCGTCACCAACGGCCGGCACTCCTCGATGGCGCTCGCGAGCTGACCGGCCGCCGCCAGCCGGCGCACGAGCAGGGGCCGCGCCCCGCGTACGCCGTTGCGGGCCGCCGCGCGGAGCCTCCGGGTGCCCTCGTCCTCGCCCGTGGTCGCGGCGCCGGAGTCGTCGACGAGCCGGACGAGGTGGGCGAGGGCGAGCAGGTCACCGGCTGCGGCGCCGGCCTCCAGCAGGCTACGGACCTCCGCCGCAGCGCAGGGATCAGAGGCCAGGTGCTCCACGAGACGCAGCCGGGCCTCGGAATCGCCGGTGGGCAGGGCCCGACGCCACACGTCCACGATCTCGTCGCCGCGTCCCGTCCGTTCGAGATGGGCCGCGAGTTCCCGCCAGGCCGGTGGGTCGCCCAGCTCGGCGGCCCTGCGCCAGCTCTGCTCGGCCTCGTCGGACGCGCCCTGCCGGTCGTACCATTCCGCCAGCATCCGGGTGCCCACCGCGTCGTTTCGGGCAGCGCACTCGCGCAACAGGCGCCCAGCGGCTTGCGGGTCTCCCGACCGTTCCAGCAACGTGGCGAGCAGGCGGGCGGCGGGGAGGTGGCCCCGGTTGGCGGCGGACGAGGCGAACCGGACGGCGTACTGGTGGAGCCCGCGGGCGGTGGCCGCCCGCGCCAGCCGCAGCGTGTCGTCGACACCCGCCTCGTGCGCCGCGAGCGCCTCCCACACCGCGGGCGGCACCAGCGTGCCCCGCCGCCGGGCCTGCACGTGCTGCTCCAGGACGCCGTGCGGGAGGTACCGGCGGCTGCCCACCCCGCCCTGGCTCAGCAGCGGGGCGACACCGTGTACCTCCCGGGTGGCGGACGCCAACGCCTCGCTGAGGCCCTCCGGCGTCGCGTTGGGGTGCCCGGCGGCGGTGAGGTGGGCATCCGTGAGTCGCGCCAGCAGCTCCTCGGCGAGCGGCTCGCTGTGGCCCAGCCGCCGCGCCTCGACGGCGGAGTCGATCACCGCCCGCGTCAGCCAACCGGCGTGACCCTCCGGGTCGTCGTACCGGTCGAGGAGCGTCTGTGCCCCCGTGAGCGTCTGCACCAGCTTCCCGTCCGGGCCGGTTCGACTCTCCGCGAACGCCAGGCGCGGATCGTGGTGGCCGTACGCGCGCCACTCCTGGCGCTGCGCACCGGTGAAGTGCTCCGGCACCGACACGTGCACCGCGGCCTTCAGCAGGAGCTGCAACTGGCGCGTGCCGGCCTGGCCCGGGTCGGCGAGCTGCCGCAGGCGGTCGCTGCGCAGGGTGGCGACGACGACCACCGGGGCGGGGCCGGAGCGGCCCAGCAGCCGACGCATCTCCAGGGGGACCTCCTCGGCGGCGTCGAGCAGGTCGCCCGCGTCGTCCAGCCAGATCACGGTCCCACGCTGGGGGGCCGGTCGCCGGACAGCGTCGAGCAACTCCGCCGTGCTCAGCGGGCGCAGTACGGGCCAGTCGGGCAGGACCTCGCGTACGGCCTCCAGCGCGGCCCGGGTCTTTCCGGTCGCCGGGCCGCCGTGCAGCACCACCAGCGTGCTGGACGGTGGCGGAAGGATCTGCGTGAGCTGGGTGTCGTGGCGACGGCGTACGTACGGCGTCAACGCCGGCAGCGGGCCGCCGTGACCCGGTTCTTCGGGCACCGACACGCGGTGCACACCCAGAGCCATCGGGTCCCACTCGCCGATGCCCGCGTGCGGTGGGTCGGCGCCGTCCCTCGCGGGTGCGACCAGCGCGGGCCACCAGCGGTCGACCGCGTCCAACGCCGCGGCGACGTCCAGGGCGGTCTCGGCGACATGCGTGGTCAGCGCGGAGCGCAGCGCCTCCCGGCCATGCAGGAACTTGGTGCACGCCCGCACCCAGTTGAGCGTGTGCCCACGGGCGGACGGAGCGTCGATGACCCGGGACCTGATCTCCGTGGGCATGGTCATGACCATCGCCCGCCGCGCGGTGGCGTCGTTGATCTCGTCGACCGCGAGGAGCGCCTCGACGATCGCGGACAGGGCGTCCGCCGGCCCCTGATCTGCCTCGGACATGTCGCTCACGATCCACTACGGTAAGGGATCCGCGGGGGTCAGCGCGGCTCGCGCCGGTGCGGCCCGTGCCGTAGCCGCCGGCAGGTTGACTGTCCCGGTTGGAGGTCGGATCATCGGTCGTCCAGGGCGAGGGAGGCAGACGTGGGGCGATCCGCGGTCGTGTTTGTCCACGGTGTGCTGTCCTCAGGGGACACCTGGCGTGGCATGCATGACCTGCTCCACGCCGACGCGGAGGTGACGGCGGCCTTCGAGGTGTTCAACTTCTCGTACGCCAGCCCGCCCGTCGTCCTCAACCCGGCGCGTCGGATACCCGACATCGACACGCTGGCTGGGGAACTCGGCACGTTTCTCCAGACCCGGATCGCCGACTACGACAGCATCGTCCTGGTCTCCCACAGCCAGGGTGGGCTCATCGTGCAGAGGCACCTCGCCTGGATGCTCGGTGAGGGCCGGGGCGCCGAACTGGCGCGGATCAGGCGGGTGGTGATGTTCGCCTGCCCCAACTCCGGCAGCGAGTTCGCCCTGTCGCTGCGACGCACCCTGCTGTGGGGGCAGCTACGCCATCCGCAGGAGCGGCAGCTTCGCCCGATGACCGCGTCCGTCGTGGCGGCGCAGCGAACCGTGCTGAACCGGATCGTGCACGCGCGGGAGGTCACCGCCACCAGCTGCCCCATCCGGTTCGCCGTCTACGCCGGCTCCAGCGACAACATCGTCCCCCCGGAATCGGCGATGGCGCTCTTTCCTTACGTCGGGGTACTGCCCGGTGGCCACTCGGAGGTGATCCGGGCGGACTCGCTGACCCATCCGGCCTATCTCGCGTTGAAGCAGGAGCTGATGGAGGCGGCGAAAGTGGGGGCCGGGACGGTCGGCGCGGCGGCCGGGGAACTGACGGGTGCCCGCCCGGGCGTTTCACCCCCACGGCAGCCGGCCGCCGGGGCCCGGGAGATCCCCGCCGAGCGGCGACGCCGGATTCTCGAAGCCCTGCTCGCCGTCGACGAGGTCAACGACAGCCAGCTCCGGCAGCAACTCGTGCTGATGTTGCCGCCGCACGTGCGGGGCGCCGTGCGGGACGGCGTCAACGCCAGGAGCCACCTGCTGGCGATCCTGCGCGCCTGCGAGCGGTTTGGCGGATTCGGCCGGGAGGCCCTGGTGGAGGCCCTGCTGCTCGTGCTGCCGGCCGAGAGCCCCGATGTCGTGGACGCCCTTGCCGTGATCGAGGAGGTCTGGCCCGCCGACGACCCGCCGGACGCTTCGCCGGCGGGCCGCGCCTGAGCCGAGCCGTCGACGCGCTCGCCGCCGTCGCGGTGGCCGTGCTGGTCCGTCCCGGCGCGGACCGCCTATCGTGGCGTGTCGTGACGAGCACCGCGCGGCGACTGGCCGAGATCCGGGGCGGCGTGCCACCGCGCCGGCACAACGCCCGGACGATCGCCGCGCTGACCGGCAACCCCGGCTGCGAGCGCCGGGCCGTGCTGGACAGCGCGGGGGTGGACAAGCCGGGGCTGGCCGAGCGGGTCGGTTTCCCGGCCCGGTTCGGGCAGTCCCGCTTCGCGATCACCCGGGGCAACGCCTTCGAGGCGCAGGTCAAGGCCGACGGCGGGGCCGAGTTGCTGCGGCTGGTCGCCGAGCGGCTCGGCGTGGACCCGGGCGGCCCGGCGCTCTGGACGGACCTCGGCGTCGACGACCGATCCGGCGCGACCGACGCGCCCGACCGATCCGGCGCGACCGACGCGCCCGACCGGTCCGGCCAGCCCGGCCGGGCCGCGCGGTCCCGCGCCGCGCTCGCCGCCGCCGCGCCGACCGGCGCAGCCGAGCCGGCCGCCCTGTTCGACCACCCGCTGCTCGGCCTGGACGTCGCCGGCCAGCGGGTGCACCTGGAGCCGGACCTGGTCGCGGCCCGGCTCGCCGGCCGGTTCCACGTCGTGGAGATCAAGTCGTTCCCGGTGATCGACGGGCAGGCCGACCCGGGCAAGGTGGCCGCCGCCGCGATCCAGTCCGCCGTCTACGTGCTCGCGCTGCGGGAGCTGCTCGCCGCCGAGGGGCACGACGAGGAACTGGTCTCCCCGGACGTGGTTCTGGTCTGCCCCCGCGACTTCGCCAACCAGCCCCTAGCCAGCCTGGTCGACGTACGCAAGCAGCTACTGGTGCTGCGCCGCCAGCTCGACCGGATGGCCCGCATCGACGACCTGCTGGCCCGGGTGCCGGCCGGCTTCACCGCCGACCCGGCGGCCGACCCCGCGCGGCTACGCCGGTCGCTGTCGTCGGTGCCGGCCCGCTACGCGCCCGAGTGCCTGGCGGCCTGCGAGCTGGCGTACTTCTGCCGGCACGAGACCCGCGCCGAGACGGCGGCGCTGGGCCGGCCGGTGCGTGAGGCGCTCGGTGGGGTGGCGACGGTGGCCGAGGTCCTCGCGCTGGCCGGCGGGTCCGACCCCGGCACGCCCGAGCAGGCGGAGGCGGCCGCGCTGCTGCGGGCCGCGGCCCGGCTGCGCGCCGACGCCCTGGCCGGTCAGCCCGCATGAGTACGCTGCGCGCGCTCGCGAAGGCCCAGGCGCTAGCGGCCGGGGTGGCCCAGCCGGTGGCCACCGTCCGGCACCTGCACCTGTCGACCCGGCCGCTGGTGCTGGTGCCGCTGGCCATGGCCGGGGAGGCGAACGCACCCCTCGCCGCGCTGGTCGGAGACGCCCCCGACGCGGTCCGGCTGCTGCTCGTGCCGCAGCCGCGCAACCGGGACCAGCGCTTCGCGTTCGCCGCCGAGCTGGCCGGGATCGTGCTGCCCTACCTGGACTCGTTCCGGGGCGACACGGAGGCGGTCGCGGTCGACCGGGGCCGGGACGTGCGGCACCGGTACGTCGACGCGCCGCAGCTCGTCGTGCCGAACCCGGCCGGGATCACGTTCCTGCGACTGTTCGGCCGCTCGACCCGGTTCCGCCGGCCCGACGGCGAGTACCCGGTGCACCCGTCGGTGCCGCTGCTCGGGCGCTGGCTGACGTTCTTCGCCGAACGGGCCGAGCACGCCGGCTCGTCGGCGCTGGTGGCGCTGACCGATGCGCTGACCCTGCACTGGGCCACCGGGCAGAGCGCGGTGGAGGACCTGCATCTGCCGGCGGTGCTCGGCTGGATCGATCCGCCGCCGGGGCTCACCGGGGCACGGGCGGCGGCCCGCGCCGAGGACCCGGCGCTCTGCCCGCCCGCCGGTCCGGCCACCGATCCCGAGTTCGACAACCGGGTGCTCGCTCCGGCCATCGCCGCGTACGCCGACGCGGCCGGGGACGAGGCGGCCCGGCGGTCCGCGTACGCGGAGCTGGAGCGGGCGCTGCGCGGACAGCTCGCCCCCACCTGGGAGCTGGTCTGGCGCGGCCTGGGGTTGCTCGCCGCTCTGCCGCCGGGGGCGCGGGTGCCGGGGCGTTGGGCCGGCGACCGGGACGCCTTCACCGGGTACGCGGAGCACGTCGACGCGGGCGGGGGGCCGCAGCCGCGCCGCGACGGCGCGGTGGCGGCGGCCGTGCGCCTGCACCGGCTGGAGCGGGCCGCCGCCTCCTACGCGGTGCAGCGCGCCTACGACGACCCGCTGGTGATGGCCGAGCACCGGCTGACCGGGGAGGCGTTCGTCGGGGACGTGACCCTCGCCGACCCGGCGCGGGTGGACGACACCGGCAAGCGCCCGGTGCTGCGCCCCCGGATCCAGGTGGTGACCACCGAGCCGGTGGCGGTGCCGGTCGGCGCGACGCTGTACTCGCCGGCCCGGCCGGGGCAGAAGGCGCGGGTCGTCTTCCTGACCCCGGCGGCCGACGGCAAGACCGAGGTGGTGCTGGAGCTCTCCGGCGGCATGGGCCGGGGGCTGACCGCCCCGCCGGGCACGGTGCCGGAGGTGGGGGAGCGGATCTGCCTCACCACCCTGGCCGACGGATTCCTGCCGGCGGGCGCGTTCCCCGCGCCGGAGGAGACCCCGTGGACGCACGGCGGCCCGCCGGCCGCCACCGCCGGTCTCTTGGCCGGCCCGGCCGCCACCGCCGGTCCCGTGGCCGGCCCGGCCGTCACCGCCGGTCCCGTGGCCGCTCCGCCGGACGGCGACCCGACGGAGGAGTGGGCCTGACGGTCCCGCCGGGTCGTGCCGTGCCACCGTCCTCGGTGCACCGGCTCTGGCGGCCCGCCCGGCGGCTGGCTACGCTTTCGTGGTTCGCCGTCAATCACCGGTCCTCGCCGGGGAAGGTGCGCGCAGGAGAGAGAGCCGGACGACCACTGTGCTGCCTCACGACGCACGTCACGCCTGCGCGGCTCCCGCTGGGGCGGCCCGGCCCGGTCGGGTCGGGCTCGCCGTGGCCGCGGCGATCCTGCTCGTCGAGCTGGCCTGGGTGCTCGCCGCCCTGCCCGGCGCGGCCCTGGTCAGCGATCTCGGCGCGATCGCCGTGGCCGGTTGGTCCGGCTACGCCTGTGTCCGCGCCGCCCGCCGGCACCCGGCGCCGCTGCGCCGGTTCTGGCTGCTCCTCGCGGCCACCATGGGTCTCGCCGCGCTCGGCCGGACGGTCTGGACAGTGCAGCGGCTCGGCGACGACGCCCTGCCGCACAGCCTGCTCGTCGGCGGGCTGTTCACCCTCGGTATCGGCACCGGGACCGCCGCGCTGCTCTGCTGCGTCGCCGCGCCGCGCAGCGCCGTCGGTCGGGCCCGCACCGTGCTGGACGGGGTGATCGTCGGGCTCGCCCTCATCCCGATCGGCTGGGTGGTGGTGTTCCGGGGCATCGCCGAGGCCGACCTGGCGGACCCGGTGCGCACCTTCGGGCTGCTCTACCCGATGCTCGACCTGATGCAGCTGACCATCCTCGTGGCGGTGGCCAGCCCGACCCGCCCGATGTGGCGGCCGTTGGCCGTGATCGGGGCGAGCCTGGGCACCCGGGCGGTGGCCGACGCCGTGTACGTCTCCCTCGTCGCCCAGGGCGACTACGCCCCCGGCCACCCCATCGACGTGTGCTGGCCGCTGAGCTATCTGCTGATCGGCGTCGCCGCCCACTACCCGCAGCCCCCAACCTGGGACGGCCGGGAGGAGGCCACCGAACCGCCCTTGCCGCCGTGGTGGCGCGTGGCCCTGCCGTACCTGCCGGTGGGCGGGGCGATCGTGGCGGTGGTGCTGGCCCGCCGGCCCACCGGGCAGACCCCGCACATGGTCTTCGTCGGCATGATGGCCCTGCTCGGCGTCCTGGCGCTGCGGCAGGGGCTGGCCGCCAACGAGAACATGTGGCTCGTCGCCCGGCTGCGCCGGCTCGCCTACACCGACCAGCTCACCGGCCTGCCGAACCGGCTCACCTTCACCCGCCGGCTGCGCCGGGCGTTGCGTGACGAGGCCCCGGTCGCCGTGCTGCTGCTCGACCTGGACGGCTTCAAACAGGTCAACGACCGGTTCGGGCACGTCACCGGTGACGGCATCCTGACCAGTATCGCCGGCCGGATGGAACGGGCCGTGGCCGGCGACGGCAGCATCGCCCGGCTCGGCGGCGACGAGTTCGCCGTCCTCGTCGACGGCGACCGGAAGGTCCGCCCGGAGCACCTGGCGGAACGGCTGCTCGACGCCCTGCAGCCCTCCCCGGGCGAGGAGGAGGTGGGAGTGCACCCCTCGGCCAGCATCGGCATCGCCGAGTACGGCCCGCAGCACGCCTCCCACACCGACCTGCTCCGCGACGCCGACATCGCCATGTACGCGGCCAAGGCGGCCGGCAAGTCCGCGTACCGCACGTGCACCCCGGCGCTGCGCGAGGCGGCGGTGGGCCGCGCCGAGCTGATCGCCGACCTGCGCCGCGCCGTCGACGAGGAGCAACTGCACCTGGAGTACCAGCCGATCGTCGACCTGGCCACCGGCGAGGTGCGCAGCGCGGAGGCGCTGGTGCGCTGGCGCCATCCCCGGCTGGGGCTGCTCACCCCCGCGCGGTTCCTGCCGCTGGCCGAGGAGACCGGGCTCATCCTGCCGATCGACCGCTGGGTGATCCACGAGGCATGCCGGGCCGCCGCCACCTGGCGGGACCACTGTCCGGAGGCCACCGTGGCGGTCAACATCGCCGCCGCCCACCTGTGCCGGCCGGACCTGATCGCCACCGTCACCGCGGCTACCGCCGGCGCCGGCCTGGCCCCGCGCGCGCTCACCCTGGAGCTGACGGAGTCGGCCCTGATCGAGGGGAGCGACACGGTGCTGGACCGGCTGCGCCAGCTCCGCGAGCTGGGCATCCGCATCGCCATCGACGACTTCGGCACCGGCTACTCGTCGCTGAGCTACCTGCACCGCATCCCCGCCACCGAGCTGAAGATCGACCGGTCGTTCGTGACCCGGCTCGGCGAGGACGCCCGCGCGTACGCCACGGTGGAGATGGTGACCCGGCTCGCCGGCGCGTTCGACCTGACGGTGGTGGCCGAGGGGGTGGAGACGGACGGGCAGCACGAGGCGGTCACCGCGATCGGCTGCGTGCACGGCCAGGGCTGGCGGTACGGCCGCCCCGCCGCCCTGGCCGACCTGCGCGCCGCGCTCATCCCGGCGGCGCGCAACCGGGCCTGACCGGCGGCCCGGGCCTCACAACAGCAGGTCGAGCAGTGTGACCACGTGCCCACACGGCGCGCGGGAGAACGTGAATCGACGCGACGTCATCCTCCTTTCGTGCTAGTTGGTCTGCCGATCGGGTGATTCGCCTGCTCTGACGGGTCCGCCGGGTTCGTCAGCACCGTTGATCCCGGTGACACCCCGGTTGGTGGCTCGCGCGACGAAGGAGTCGGCGTGGCGAAGACTGATTCGACGGGTTCCACCTGGCGGTATTTGACCGGTGCCGCGTGGCGGCAGTCGACCGGCTCCACGTGGCGGTACCGGTGGGCGCGCCGGCAGAACGAACGGCGGCAGCGGGCGTACCGCGACGCCGAGCGGGCCTGGCTGCGGCGCGACGACGAACTGCGGCGACTGCGCGCGGCGGCGGCCGACTTCGGCCGGCACGCCACGGCCGGCGTCGGCCTGCCGCTGGAACTCGATCCCGGCGAGCGGGTGTTCTGGGCGTTGCCCGCCGCGCAACTGGTCGAGCTGCGGCACACCGCGGTGCTCCCCGCCCCCGACCTGAGCGTCGACCCCGACCGGCCCGCCCTGCACCACCGGCGACCCGACGGGGTCAAGGTCACCGACGCCGGCCTCGCCGTGCTCACCGACCGCCGGCTCGTCCTGCTCTGCGGGCGCGGCCGGCGCGACTGGGCGTACGGGAAGATGACCGGCCTGGCCCACGACCCGGCGGCACCGATCACCCTGATCCAGGTGCTCGACCGGCGGCGCACCTCCGGCCTGCTGCTGCCCGCCGAGGCCGCGGCGGAGTTCCGGTTCACCCTCACCCTGGCCTTCGCCGAGGCCATCGAGCAGCGGGGCGCGGTGCTCGCCCAGCTCGACGAGCTGATCGCCGCGCACGACCAGCTCCGGCCGTTCCGCCCCGCCATCGCCACTCCCGCCCAGGCCCGGATCACCTCCCTCGTGCCGGGCGGCCGGCGTACCGTCGCGGTAGCCGCCGCCGTGGCGCTGCTGGTGCCCGCGGCGCTGTTCAATTCGGACCCGCCGGTGCGGCCCGGCTCGGACGTCGCCGTCGCCGCCACAATCGCGCCCACCGCCGTGCCGGCCGTGCTCCCCACCGCCCGGACCGGCCCGACGGCCACCGCGAAGCCGCGGCACGGCACCGCGTCGCCCACCGCCCAGCCGGTGGTGGAACGCGACAGGCGCTGCGGCGCACCGGCGAACCCGTTCGGGTACGACTACTGCGGCGGCTCCCGCATCCGGCGGCCCGACGTGCGGGTGTGCGACTACTTCGACTGTGGGCAGGACTTCTGGGCCGGGACGGGGTACCTGGTGCAGTGTCGCGACGGCACACTCAGCCTCACCGGGGGCCGGGCCGACGTCTGCGCCACCCACGACGGCCTCCGCCGCACCGTCTGGACCTGATCTGCGCCGCCGGGCCGGTGGTGTGCGTGTCGGATGATCAGTGGCATGTTCAGCCTCAAGAGGGACCGCCACCGTAAGAAGAAGCGGCATGGCCTCGACTCCTGCACCGACTGCGACTGCGACGGCCCGGACTGCTGCGACTTCGGGCTCTTCTCGTTCCTGCTCGCCCTCGGCTCGGCCACCGCCGGGGCGACCCGGGCACCGGTCGTCGACCGGGCCGGCCGGGCCGCGATCCTCGGCTACCGGCGGTGGCTGTCGCACCGCTGGCCGGGCCAGTGCCGTTACACCCCGACGTGCAGCGCGTACGGGCTGGCCGCCGTCGAGCGGCACGGCCTGGCCGTGGGCGGGCGGATGGCCGCCGAGCGGCTGCGCCGCTGCAAGCCCCACGTGCCCCGGGGCACCCACGACCCGGTCCGCTGACCGCCTTTTCTTTCGTGGACGGTTGTCGTCCCCCGGCGACGACAGCTGTCCACGAGCGCTTACTCCGGGGCGTGGCAGACGGCCTCGACGTTGTTGCCGTCCGGGTCGCGGACGAACGCGCCGAAGTAGGTCGGGTGGTATTCCGGCCAGACGCGGGGAGCGTGCAGCACCTCCGCGCCGGCGGCGACCGCCGCGTCGTGGAACGCCCGCACGGCGGCCCGATCCCGGGCGGCAAAGGCGATGTGCGCCTCGCGCCCGTCGCCCGAAGAGTCAACCGGGCTCAGCCAGAAGTCGGGCTGCTCGCTGCCGTAGCCGACCACGTCGCCGAACTCCATCAGCCGGCGCGCGCCCAGCGGCGCGAGAACGGCGTCGTAGAAGGCGAGGCTGGCGGGAATGTCACGGGCCTGAATGCCCAGGTGATCGAGCAAGACGTCTCCCTCGTCGTAGTTGCGCCGCCAGGATAGGAACGACCTACGACAACGCCGAACGCCGACGCCGCCTGAGCCTTCCGGGGTCACCCGATCAGGCCGCGATGGCGCGGGCCGCCGCGTACAGGTCGGCCGGCAGCGGATAAGCCAGCTCCCAGACGATGCGCATCGGCCGGTCCCCGGTGTGCCGCCGGTACGTCATCGGCCCGGCGTACAGGTACGCCGGCGCACCGAGATCCCGATCCGGCACCCGGGTCTCCCGCACGAACAGGTGCACGGTCGACCCCAGTGACGCGTGGTTGACGTATCGCTGCCCGGTCGCCGACGCCGCCGACGTGGTGCTCTGCGACTCCCACTGGAACAGCCGCTCGGTGATGGCCCGGTCCGCGTACATGGTGGTGGGGGAGTAGTGCTGCTCCGACTTGACCAGGGTGACGAAGAACAGGTCCGCCTGTTCGGATTCCAGCCACTTCACGCCTTCCCGCAGCGACCCGGGGTTGGGCATCCCGAACGCTGCGCACGCCTCGTTGCGGCTGTACCGGGCGTGCACCCGCAGCGCGCCGACGGGTGCGGTGACCCGGTGGATGCGTTCCCGCAACACCGCGGCGACCTGCCGCAGCTCGGCGCGGCGCGCCGGCTCCGCCCACAGCCGCGCCAGCCGTTCCTCGCGGGCGGCCAGCGGAACCTGAGGCCCCCACAGGTCGAAGTGCAGCATGTCCCACAGGCGTCCTGGCTCCGGCCGCTCACCGACGGCGACCCGGGCCAGCAGGTCGAGCCGGTCGACGTCGTCTAGGTGCAGCATCCGCCCGATGGCCCGGCCCAGCTCCCGGTCGTCCGGGCCGGGGCTGGAGGTGTCTAGGCCGGCGAGCCGCCGCAGCCCGGTCCACCCGCCGACCGAGGCCGACCGGTACACGTCCTCGATCTCCAACCCAGTTTCCCGCAGGAACTCCGCCAGGCTGACGTCCCCGAGCTGCCGCAGCTCCGCGACCAGGCCCTTCTTCGAGGTGGGCAGCGCGCTCCTGAGGTTGGCGAGCACCACCTCCTTCGCCACCCGGTCGAGTTGGACGTGGCAGCCGCTCGGCAGCGACGGGAAGTCCTGCTCGACCGCGTCCCTGACCGCCCGCCGGCTGACCCCGGTCAGGGCCCGCCAGCGCAGGTCGAAGCGGAAGTTGGCGTGCTGCCCGCCGATGAAGTCCAGCACCGTCAGGCACGGCTTGTCGTCGTCGAGGCGCAGGCCCCGGCCGAGTTGCTGGAGGAAGATCGTGGCGCTCTCGGTGGGCCGCAGCATCAGGATCGTGTCGACCATCGGCAGGTCGACGCCCTCGTTGAACAGATCGACGGTGAACAGCACCCGTAGCTTGCCGGCCCTGAAGTCGCGCAGCAGGCCATGCTGCGCCGACCGGTCCGCCCGGGAGGTCACCGCCGCCGACGGTACGCCGTGCCGGGTGAACCAGTCCGCCATGAACTCGGCGTGCCCGATGCTCACGCAGAACCCGAGCGCCCGCATCCGGTGCACGTCCACTGTGTCCCGCACGCTCTTGAGGACGATCCGAGCCCGGGCGTCGTTTCCGGTGTAGACCGCGCCCAACTCGCCCGGGTCGTAGCCCTGGCCCCGCTTCCACCGCAGGTGCGACAGGTCGGTGTCGTCGTGCACCCCGAAGTACTGGAAGGGGGCCAGCAACTGCCGCTCCAGGGCCTCCCACAGGTGCAGCTCCACGGCGGTGCGGCCGTCGAACCACCGCCGCACGTCGCCGCCGTCGGCCCGGTCGGGGGTCGCCGTCAGCCCCAGCAGTACGCGTGGACGCAGCCGCCCCAGCAGCCGCGCGTACGTCGGTGCCTCCGCGTGGTGGAACTCGTCGACGATCACCATGTCGTACGCCCCGGGGTCGATCTCGCGGCGGTGCAGCGACTGGATGGAGGCGAAGACGTGCCGCCAGCCCGTCGGTTCCCGGCCGCCGACCAGCAGCTCACCGAAGCTGCCGTCGCCCATCGCCTGCCGGAACGTCGACAGGCTCTGTCGCAGGATCTGCTCCTGGTGGGCGACGAATAGCAGCGAGTCGACGGTGCCGGCCCGGTGCAGCCGTCGGTAGTCCAGTGCCGCCACCACCGTCTTGCCGGTGCCGGTCGCCATCACCACCAGGTTGCGGTGCCGGCCGTGCACCTGCCGTTCCGCGTCCAGGTCGGCCAGGATCTCCGCCTGGTACGGGTACGGCCGCACGTCCAGGTTCGCGATCTCGGCGATACCGTCCTCCGACCGCTCGCCGCTCAGCGCGTGCCGCAGCCGCTCGCCGTCCCGGGCCGGCTGGTACGCCTCGAACGCCGGATCGTTCCAGTAGTCCTCGAACGTGGCGGTGAACGTGTCGATGACGTGCGGCTGCTCGACGTTCGAGATGCGGACGTTCCACTCCACCCCGTCGACCAGCGCCGCCTTCGACAGGTTCGACGAGCCGACGTACGCCGTGGTCATGCCGTTGCCCCGGCGGAACAGCCACGCCTTGGCGTGCAGCCGGGTGGTCCTGGTCTCGTAGGAGACCTTGACCTCGGCGCCCAGCTCGGCGAGCCGATCGAGGGCCCGTTGGTCGGTCGCCCCGAGATACGTGGTGGTGATGACCCGCAGCGTGCCGCCCCGGCCGATCAGCTCGCGGACCGCCGGTTCGACGATGCGCAGGCCGTGCCACTTGATGAACGCGCAGAGCAGGTCGACGTGGGTGGCCGAGGCCATCTCGTGGGTGACCTCGTGGCCGATACGGGGCTGGTTGCGGCCGTTGACCAGCAGCGCGCCGGTGGACAGCGGGGTGGTGGGGCGCTGCGGAAAGGTGGGCTG
>NZ_SMKJ01000156.1:0-16227 GCF_004348615.1 Micromonospora sp. KC207 | reverse complement strand
GCCGAACGGGATGTACGGCGAGTCGAAGTTCGGGCCGTCGTCGAGCGCCACCGCGCCGACCCGCAGCCCGGACGCGATCTCCAGGAAGGCCGGGAAGTCGCGGGTGAGCACCCCGGCCTGCAGCCCGTACGGCGTGCTGTTGGCGACCGCGACGGCGGCCTCCGGACCGGCCACCCGGATGACCGGCGCGACCGGGCCGAACGTCTCGTGGGTGACCAGCTCGCTGCCCGGGTCGACGTGGTCCAGCACGGCCGGCGGCACGACCGCGCCGCGGTGGCCGCCGCCGACACGCAGCACCGCGCCGTCGCGGACCGAGGCGTCGATCCGGCCGGCCACCGTGGCCGCGGCCTCCGCGGAGATCAGCGGGCCGACGTCGGTGCACGGGTCCGTCGGGTCGCCGCACCGCAGCCGCTCGACCCGGGCCACGAGCAGCTCGACGAACGCGTCGGCCACCTCGTCGGCGCAGATGATCCGCTTGACCCCGCGGCAGGACTGCCCGGCATTGCCGCACGCGCCGGCCGCGGCGAGCCGCGCGGCCCGCTCCAGGTCGGCGTCGGCCAGCACGATCAGCGGATCGTTACCGCCCAGCTCCAGGTGCAGCTTGCGCATGCCGGCGGCGCGGGCGACCGCCTCGCCGGTCGCCACGCTGCCGGTGAACGTGACCATGTCCACGGCGGGGTGGCCGACCAGCGCCGGCCCAACCGTGCCGGGCCGGCCGGTGACCACCGCGAGCATGGTGTCCGGCAGGCCGCTGCCGTGCAGGATCTCGGCCAGCGCGAGCGCGCTGAGCGGCGCCTTCTCCGAGGGTTTGAGCACCACGCCGTTGTTCATCGCGAGCGCCGGGGCGAGCTTGACGACGACCTGGTTGAGCGGGCGGTTGAACGGGGTGACCGCAGCCACCGTGCCGACCGGCTCGCGCATCGTCAGGGCCAGCCGCGGGGTACCCCCTGCGGTGATCTCGATGGTCTCGCCGCGGATCCGCCGGCACTCCTCCGCCGCGACGCGCAGGTTGGCGGCGGCCCGGTCCACCTCGGTCCGGCTGTCCCGCGCGCAGATCCCCGCCTCGGCGGTGATCAGATCGGCCAGTTCCTCGCGCCGGGCGGCGACGGTCTGCGCCGCCGCGCCCAGGATCTCCGCCCGCTGCGCCACGTCCAGGCCGCGGTCGTAGCCGGCGACGGTCTCGACCGCGCGCCGCACGTCCCCGGCGTCGTCCTCGGCGACCCGGCCGGCCACCCGCCCGTCCCACGGGCTGCGCACCTCGAGCGTCTCGTCGCCGCACCGGCGGCCGTGCAGCATCATGGCGTCGCCGCCCACGGCTGCACCACGGCCGCGGACGGCGCGACGTGCCCGGTGACCGGCGGCCGTCCGGTGTCCAGGACCTGCCGGACACCCTCGGCGACCCGCTGCCGCGAGCTGAGCTCGGACTCGGCGGAGTAGAACGCCCGGTGGCTGCTGACCAGCACGTTGGGCAGGCCGAGGACGCGGCGGTACGGGTCGCTGCGGTGCGGGTCCTCGGGCACGAAGACGTCGAGCGCGGCGCCGCCGATGACGCCGGTGGTCAGCGCGTGCGCCAGCGCCTCGGCGTCCACCAGCCCGCCCCGGGCGGTGTTGACCAGCAGCGCGTCCGGACGCATCCGGCCCAGCGCGTCCGCGCCGATCAGCCCGCGGGTGTCCGGGGCGAGCGGGCAGTGCAGCAGCACCACGTCCGACTCGGCCAGCAGCTCCGGCAGTTCCGTCTTCCGCACGCCGTAGCCGAGCATCTGATCCGCGTGCACGAACGGGTCTGCGGCGAGCACCCGCTGATAGAACAGCCGGAGCCGGGCCGCCACCGCCCGGCCGATCCGGCCCAGGCCGATGATGCCGGCGGTCCGGGTGCCCAGCCGGCGCGGCGCCCCGCCGTGGTGGATGTCGAACCGGCCGCCGGTCAGCCCCGTGTGCTGCGGCACCAGCCGGCGTTCCCAGGCGAGCACCATGGCCAGGGTGTGCGCGGCCACCTCGTCCACGCAGTAGTCGGGCACGTTGAAGCCGACGATGCCGCGCTCGCCGAGCAGGGCGGCGTTGAGGTTGTCGGTGCCGACGCCCTGCCGGGCCACCACGCGCAACTGCGGCCCGGCCGCGTCGAGCAGCTCGGGTGTCACCGGGCAGCGGTAGACGATCAGCGCCGCGGCGCCGGCGACCGCCTCGTGCAGCGCGGCCGGCCCGCGGAAGGGACCGACGCGGGCGCGGACGGCGTCGCCGTACACGGCCTCCTCCACCGTGGGGGCGCCCCAGGCCGGGTCGGTGTAGACCACCGCCGGGGTGGCCGCGGCGGTCATCGGGAGCCCGCCGGGTCGTACCACTGGGTCGTGTCGGAGACGAGCCGGCGCAGCGACGACGCGCCCAGCGCGGCGGCCTCGCGGCGGGTGTCCCCGGCGACCTTGCCGCCGATGCGCAGGGCGAGCACGGTGGAGCGGCCTGCCTCGAGCCGGGTGAAGCCGTGCGGCACGAACGGTTTCACGTACAGCGAGTCGTCGGGGTGCAGGATCGCCTCGTGGACCGTGCCAGCCGACTCCCAGCACAGCCGCACCGGGTCCGGCCCGAGCACGAAGCAGTACTGGTGCAGCCCGGTGCGCAGGGTCGCGGCGGCCGGGTCGCGCCCGGTCACCTCGAGCTCAAGAGCCCGCGAGTTCGGGCAGAGCAGGGTGCCGGCCAGCCCGCGGACCCGGTAGGCGACCGGCTCCTCGGCCGGCCAGGACCAGACCGGCGCGGCCGACCGGGGCATCTGGCACACTCCGTTCTCCTCGTCGCCGCTCACTGGGAGCAGGTCGCGCACCGGCACGCGCAGGGCCGCGGCCAGCGCGGCCAGCTCGTCGGGGGCCGCGGCGGCCCGGCCGGCCAGCAGGTCGGCGAGGCGACCGGCGGGCACGCCACTTGCCTCGGCCAGCCGCGCCGCCGGGGTCATGGTGTCGTCGAGGTGCTGCCGCAGGGCCGCCGCAGCGGCACTGTGGTCGTCCGGCCCGGCGCCGGGGTCGTCCGGCGCGTACCGCTCGGCGAGGTCCGGGCCGAGCGCGGCCAGCTCGTGCTGGGCGTCGCCGAGCAGCCGGCCACCGTAGGTCAGCGCCAGGATGAGTCCGGAGCCGCCGGCCCGGTAGGCGAAGCTGTGCGGCGCGTACGGCAGCCCGGCGACCGAGTCCCCGGTGACCGTCTCCACGCAGAACCGCCGCCCGGCCCAGGCGTAGTAGTAGTTCACCGCGCCGACAAAGTAGGTGAACTGGTAGAGGAAGTGACCTGCGTTCCACTGCACTGCCGGGTTGTCTGGCCGGTTGTCGGCGACCGGCTGGAGCATCCGGATCCACTCCGGGCGGAACATCGCGAGCCGGCTCATCGCGGTGTCGCGGTACTCGTAGTAGTCGGCGCCGCCGCGTTGGAAGATCCGGCTGGTCGCGACCGACTCGGCGACCCGGCAGATCCGCACGCCGTGCGGCGCGTCGTCGTGCACCGGCAGGAAGTCGCGCTCGTTGACCGGCCACACCTCGACGGCCCGGCGCAGCAGCTCGGCCGGCAGCTCGCGGTCGCCGCGGATGACCGCGGCCAGCATCTCGGGCGCCACGCCCAGGTCGGCGGCGGCGGCCTCGGTGGTGCGCTTGAGGTCGTTGATGATGCCCCGAAAGGTTGCACCCGCCCGGCGGCGGAAGGCCGGGTCAGACATCGCCGCCTCCACCGGTGAGCACGGCCGGGAGCAGTTCGCAGGCGCGCCGGTGGCCGAGCGCCCCGCGCCCGGCGGCCCGTTCGGAGTAGCTGGTCACGTCGTCGGCAGGTTGGCCCCGGCCGGCCACCGTCACCGGGACCGGGTCGGCGCTGTGGATGCCCAGCCGCCACGGGGTGGCGTGGTCGCCGGTGACGATCACCGTGCCGCCGTCCCCGACCGCCGGCAGCAGCCGGCCGAACAGGTGTTCATCGAGCCTGCTCAACGCGTCCGCCTTGCCGTGCGGGTCGCCGTCGTGGGCGGCCTCGTCCGGCCCCTTGACGTGGACGTAGACCACGCCGGCCGGGTCGGCGACCAGTCGTTCGGCGAGCTCGGCGTAGTAGTCGACGTCCGGGCGTCCGGCCGGTTGCCGGGCGTCGGCGTAGTCACCACCGGCGAGCTGGGCCAGGCCGCGCTCCGCCGGAATCTGGCCGAAGACGGTGAGCGTCCGGCCGTGCCGCTGGACGAACGGCTGCAGCTCGGGCAGCCGGTCGCCGCCGTCACGCAGGATGATCCGGTTCGCGGCCGGCCGGCCCGCCGCGCGCCGCCCCTTGTTCACCGGCGTGGCTTCCAGGACCGCCGCGCTGCGCGCGACGAACGCATTGACCAGCTCGGCGGTGCGCCGGGCGGCCGGGGTGTCCGCCAGCGGGCGGCACGGCAGTGGCGCGGCGGCGTGCTCGCGGCGCGGCACACCGAATGCGCCAACCCGCTCGTACTGCGGGTCGGTGCTGGTCACCTCGCCGCTGAGCGGTTCGCCCGGATGGTGGAAGGCGATGATGCCGCGGTGCCGGCCGAACCCGGTGATGTCGAAGCCCGCGCCGAGGTCGGCCAGCGACACCTCGGCCCGCACGGCGGCCAGCAGGTCCTGCAACTCGTCGTCGGACAGGTCGCGTGCGGTGCGGCGGTCGAGCCGGCCGCCGCCGGGATCGTGGCTGGCCATGTTGAGCCGGAAGCAGACCGTGGCGACGCCGGAGCCGGGCTGCAGGAAGCCGGTGCCGAAGCCCTCCAGCGGCCCGCGGCCGGCGTAGTGCTCGACCGGGTCGTAACCGAGCAGCGCGAGCGCGCCGGAGTCGGACTCGGGCGGGATCTGGTCGTCGATGACGGTCAGCAGGCCGTTGCGCCCGCGCGCGGCCAGCGCGTCGAGGTGCGGCAGGTGCGCCTGTTCCAGCGGGGTTGGCGAGTCGGCGACGGGTCGGTCCGCGGCGCCGCACAGGGCGATGAGGTAGATCTTGTCAGCCAACGTGACGCTCCGGGGCGAAGACGGGATGGGTGGCCGGCAGGTCGCGGACGACCCGGGCGGTGGCGGGGGGCACCAGGTGGTCCCAGGCCAGCCCGTCGCGCAGCCGGCGGCGCAGATCGGTGCCGGAGGTGACCGTGGTGTCCCGGCGCCAGAGCACCTCGGTGCGCCAGCCGTGCGCGCGGAACCGGCGCAGCTTCTCCTCGCCCCAGCCGTCGTAGATGGTCAGCAGGACGGTGGCGCCGGCGGGCAGGTAGTGGCCCAGCCGCTCGGGGAAGCTGTGCGGGAACGGCACGACGCGGAACGCGGTGTCCGGCAAGCCGCTGTCGCGCAGCGCCCCGTCCACCATCGACAGGCGTTCGTAGAAGGTGAACGGGTTGGCGTGGCCGGCCTCACGGTGCGGCGCGGACGGCTCGGACCGCACCTGCCACGGGTCCGGGTTGGTGATGCCCACCACCAGGGTGCGGCAGCGGCGGGCGGCGGCCAGAAGGTACTCCAGGTGCCCGAGGTGCAGCGGCTGGAACCGGCCGTGCGCCGATGCGACGTCCACCACGTCATTCCGGTCGTCGGTCACGTCAGGACATCTCCATCCGGGGGGCCCGCCGCAGGGAGAGGGCGAGCAGCGTGGCGAGCACGGCGGCGCCGCAGCCGGCCAGCAACGCCGCCCGGAAGCCGTCGCTGAAGGACTGCGGGCTGTGGTAGCCACCGGCGGCGGCGAAGACCGCGCCCAGCACCGCCACGCCGAGGGTGGTGCCGGTCTGCCGGAACGTGGTGCCGGCGCCGGAGGCGATGCCCTCGTAGCGCTCCGCGACGCTGCCGAGGATGACCCGGGAGATCTGCCCGAAGAACAGGCTCGCCGCGACGCCCATCAGCAGCAGGCCGGGCAGCATTCGTGGATAGGCGGTGTCCGGGGTGACCGCCAGGGCGAGGGCGAGCAGCCCGGCCGCCTGCAGGGCCAGGCCGGCGGCGAGCACCCGGGCACCGCCGATGCGCCGTGACAGCTTGCCGGTGAGCGGCGCGATGAACACCGGCAGCGCCGCGGCCGGCGCGATCGCCAGCCCGGCCTGCAACGGCGAGTAGCCGAGCCGGTCCTGGAAGTACTGGGTGGCCAGGAACATGGCGCCGAACAGGCCGAAGGTCATCAGCAGGTACAGCGTGACGGCGGTGGCGAAGGCGCCGCTGCGGAGCAGGGCGGGCGGCAGCATGGGGTCCGCCGCGCGCTGCTGGGACACCACGAACACCGGCAGCAGCGCCGCGGCGGCGACCAGCGTGCCCCACACCGTCGGGTGCGCCCAGCCGAGGTCGTTGCCGTTGATCAGCGCGAACACCAGCGCCAGCAGGCAGGCGCTGCTGAGCACGACGCCGCGCAGGTCGAGCCGGTCGCGTGGGCCGTGACTCTCTTCGATCCGGAGCCGGGCCAGCGGCATCAGGACCGCGGCGATCGGCAGATTCACCAGGAAGATCCACTGCCAGGGCGCGTACGTGACGACGAGGCCGCCGAGGACCGGGCCGATGGCGCTGCCGATGCCGCTGATCCCGCTCCACGCGCCCAGCACCGCGGCGCGGCGAGCTCGCGGCGTGGCGTGCGCGACGATGGTCAGCGCGAGCGGGGAGATCATCGACGCGCCGAGCCCCTGCACGGCGCGGGCGGCGACCAGCGCCCAGACCGTCGGGGCCAATGCCGCGCCGGCCGAGGCGAGCACGAACAGCGTCAGGCCGGCGAGGAAGACCCGGCGCCGGCCGAACCGGTCACCGAGCGCCGCGCCGGAGAGCTGGAAGACCGCGTACGTCAGGGTGTACGCGCTGACGATCCACTGCAGGCCCTCGATGCCGGTGCCGAAGGTGTGCCGGATCGCGGGCAGCGCGGTGACGACCACCAGGTTGTCCACGGCCACCATGAAGGCGGCCACGGCGGAGAGCAGGAACGGCGCGGTGAACAGCCGATGCGATCCCTCCGGGCGCGCCCCGGTCACCGTCCCCGCCATCCCGCTTCCCCTCCTTCGCGACGTCCTCGACGGCCGCCTCGGCCCACCCTCGGCACCGCGTGGAACGCCGTCTAGGTCGCCTTCACGTTCATGCCGCGGCCGGTGACCGTCCTCGATGGACGGCCGCGGTTAACGTCACGGTAACCGTCCGGCGGGTCCGGGAGGTGGCAACTTGCTGCACGTTCCCGGGCCCCCGAGGTCACTCGGCGACGAAGGTCCGGCCGGTCCAGCGGAACACCACCAGCCCGTCCGGCGCCACCGTCCCGTCGCGTTCGAAGTGCTCGTACCCGGCCAGGTACGGCACCTTGATCTTGTCAGTGGCCCCGGGCACACGCTGGCGACGCAGCTTTTCGGGCAGGGTGGCCGGCCCGCCGCGCAGCAGCGCGTCGACGACCGTGGGGGCAGAACCGAGCTGAGCGTCCATGAGATGGCCTCCATCGGATGTGGTCAGGGGTGGGTGGGCGCTCCGGCGGGCGCCGCCGCCGGCCGGTTCCGGTCCAGGAACTCCGCGATGCCCTCCCGGATCGCCGCGGCGACCTCGGCGCGCCCCTCGTCCAGAAAGAAGTGGCCGCCCGGCAGCACCCGCAGCCGGCTGCCGCCGTCGGTCACGTCGGCCCAGGCCCGCGCGGCCGGCACCGAGACCCGCGGGTCGGCATCGCCGGTCAGGATCGACACCGGGCAGCCCAGCCGGGCGCCGGGTGTCATCCGGTACGTCTCCACCGCGCCGTAGTCGGCGCGCAGCGCGGGCAGGATCATCCGGACGATCTCCTCGTCGTCCAGCAGGCCGGCGCTGGTGCCGCTCAGCTCGCGCACCTCCTGGATCAGCCCGGCGTCGGAGCGCCGGTGCACGTCGTCCGGCCCGGGCACGGCCGGCCCGCGCCGCCCGGAGCAGACCAGGCCGAGCAGGTGCGTGGCGTCCGCGCGTTCGATGCGCTGCGCCACTTCGAAGGCGATCACCGCGCCCATGCTGTGACCGAACAGCACGGTCGGCCGGTCCGGCACGCCGCACGCCGCGAACACACCGTCGGCCAGCTCGCCGATGGTGCGCAGCGCGGGCTCCGCGCGCCGGTCCTGCCGCCCCGGGTACTGCACGCCGACCACCTCGAAGGTGGCCGACAGCTCCCGGGCGAGTGGCCGGAAGTAGGTCGCCGAGCCGCCGGCGTGCGGCAGGCAGAGCAGCCGCACGGCCGCCGGGTTCGCCGGACCGAGGGGCCGCAGCCACAGGTCGGCGCTCACAGCGGGATGTTCCCATGGTGGCCGCGCCCGCCGGGGGCGCCGGCGAGGGCCTCGGCAACCCGCAACCGGGTCTGCGCCGGGTCGATCACCTCGTCCACCACGCCCAGGTCGAGCCCGCGGGCGACCCCGCCGGAGACCCGTTCGTGCTCCTCGATCAGCCGGGCCAGCAGGCCGGGGCGGTCCTCCCCGGCCACGGCGGCGAGCGTTCGCCGGTGCAGGATGCCGACCGCGGCCTCGGCGCCCATCACGGCCACCTCGGCCTGCGGCCAGGCCAGCACCCGGGTGGCGCCCAGGGCGCGGGAGTTCATCGCGATGTATGCGCCGCCGTACGACTTGCGGGTCACCAGGGTCACCCGCGGCACCACCGCCTCGCCGAAGGCGTACAGCAGCCGGGCGAGCCGGGCCGACACGTCCCGGGGGTCCGGGGCGGACGGTTCGGCGGCCGGCGCCGCAGTGGTCAGCACGGTCATCGATGCCCTCCGGGCGGATGTGAGGTGGACGGGTGGCCGCCGGCGGCAGCGCCACCGGGGCGGGCGGCGCGGCCACGGTCCGGCCCGGGCACCGCCCGCCCCAGACAACAACAGCCGGACATCCGGCGGAACATCGGCGCAGGAAGTTGTCATCTCGCGCCGCCCCGACCAACCCAATCATTCGAATCCTGACCGATCGGTCAGCGGAAGCGGGCCGACGCGACCACTTGGGGGGCATCGACGGCCGCCCCTATCAGCTATGCTGGTGCGCGTCCGCCGGGCTGGTCAAAAGCGATGTGCCGGGCGGTCTGCCGAGTTAACAGAATCGACATCCAACACCCCACAATTGGGAAAGACGCCGCCGGGTCCAGGTCACTAATCTGGCATGGTCCTGCCACACTCGAATCGCGGGGGTCCTTGATGCGGGCATCGAACGTCAACAGTACGCGTCGCCAGGAGACCAGGACATACATGCCGTCGCACCTCGACAGCGCTCGAATCAATTCCGATCATGAGGACGACGTGGACGACAGCCTACACCAGGCGCAGGAGTTGATCCGGCGGGCCATGTCGACACGCAACCGCTACAGCCGGCAGATCCGGCATCTGCCGGGGGACGACACGGCGTTCCAGGGCGCCGTCGACGAGATGATCACCAAGGCGCAGCGGGAGGTGCTCTGCGTGCTCTCGGCCCGCGAGCTCTGCCCCAACCGCCGGCCGGGCACGGTCCGCCTCCTGCAGCACGCCGAGCGACGAGGAGTGCAGGTCAAGGCTTTGCTGCCAGCGCCGGTGGCGGCGACCGACGCGGCGGTGATCCGGGCGGTGAGCGGTCAGCCGGGATACCGGACGCGGGAGCTGCCGGACGAGAACCTGGTCATCGCGGACGGGCGGGAGGCGGCGCTGCGGACCCCGCACCGGGCGGAGGAGCCGGCGCAGACGCTGCTGGTCTCGGTGCGGTCCCTGGTGCACGTGCTGCGCACCATGTTCGGCGTCACGTGGAGTTCCGGCGTGCCTCTCGGCGACATCCTCGATGTCCACGAGAAGTTGCGCGAGGAACCCGCGAGATCGGTGATCGCCAGTCTCAGCGCCGGCGATAAGGATGAGGTCGGGGCCCGCAAGCTCGGCATTTCCGTGCGGACATACCGGCGACACGTCGCGGACATCATGCGTGAGATGAACGCCAATTCGCGCTTCCAGGCCGGGCTGCGCGCGGCCGAACTGGGCATCATTATCTGACCGGTCGTCCTCCGTCATTTCGCACTGCCGAATTCCGAACCGGCGAACCGCACCGAAACGGCCCTTCCGCAATGCGCATCAGCCGTTCGGGCATTACCGTTCAGTAGTCCGGGAACTCTGTGTGACGCCCGGCGGCCGGCCCGGGGAATACGCTTCTCCGGGCCGGCCGTGCGCCGTCAGGCCATGCTCACGTCGGCGGTCCGGGCACGCAGCTCCATCCGGGCGCCCTTTGCCGGCAGCGTCGAGACGCTGCGGCTGCGGGTGCCCTCCGGCCCGGGCTCGGGACGCCGCAGCTCACAGTGCTTGAGCACCTCGCGGAAGACCGCCTTCATCTCGATCAGTGCGATCGACGCGCCCAGGCAACGGATCCGCCCGCCGCCGAACGGGATCCAGGTGTAGGTCCCGGGCTTGGCGCCCAGGAAGCGGTCCGGCTTGAACGCGTACGGGTCCGGGTAGAGTTCCGGGTCACGGTGCAGCAGGTAGGCGCTCGCCCACAGCAGCATCCCCGGCTCGAACCGCACCCCGCCGATCTCGATCGGCTTCATCACCGTCCGCGGGATGATCTGCGGGATCGACGGGCGCAGCCGCAGCACCTCGTTCACCGTGGCGGTCAGGTACTCGTCGCTCACCCCGGCGTCCAGCTCGGCGACCAGCCGCTCCCGGGCCTCGGTGTGCAGGCTGAGGTACTCGAAACCCCAGGCGATCGCGGACGCGGTGGTCTCGGTGCCGGCCAGGAAGATGGTCATCATCTCGTCGCGCAGCTCCACCTGGGTCAGCGGGGAGCCGTCCTCGTGCGTGATCCGCAGCAGCACGGAGAGCATGTCGTCGCCGAGTTCCGCGTTCCGCTTGTGCTCGGCGACCGCGTCGGCGATGAGTTTGTCTGCGCGTTTGCGCAACTCGAGGAACTCACCCAGACCGATCGGCTTGATCCGGGCGAGCATCCGTACGGTACGCGGCGACATCTTGTGGATCAGCGCCGCCGAGCCCATCCGGTTGTTGAACTTCATCATCGCGATGAGGACGTCGAGCAGCTCGTCCCAGTTGCTCGGCCCGCTCCGGCCGAAGATCACCTCGCGAATAACGTTCAGCGTGAACCGGTGGATCAGCGGGTGCAGCTCCACGACCCGGTCGCGCGGCCACTCGGCGATCTCCACGACCGCCCGCCGGTCGATGGACTCCTCGATGCGCTGCAACGCCTTGCCGTGCATGCTCGGCATGAGGATGCGGCGGCGCTCCTTGTGCTCGTCCTCGTCCAGCCAGGCCAGCCCGGTCTGGCCGGTGAACTTCTCGATCGTGGCGGAGCCGTTGCCGGTGTGCAGCACATCCGCCGGTGCCATGAACATCTGCTTGATGTCTTCCGGGTCGGACAGCACGTACAGCGGCCGCGGTGGGATCCGGATCCGCAGCGCGAACCGGCTGCCGTACTGCTCGCGGCACTCCTCCACGAACCGGTCCGGCCGCTTCCAGTAGCGCAGGATCTGTTTCACCACGTGCGTCGTCGGACCGGGCAGTGCCGACGCCGGCATCGCTGCCCGCCGGGTCGTCCGCTCCGACTCGACCGGCGGCGGCCCGGCCGCCGCCGTGCCGTGGCCGACCGGGCACTTGGCGGCCTCGGGAACATCCATCTCGGTCACCCTCTCCTCATCCATGGGGGTCATGTCACGCAGTGCCGCTCGTCTCGGCGGGCACGGAGCTCGGTCCGGCGGCGGGGCGCCGGTGGTCGTCTACGGCGATGAGCGTGAGCCGCGTAGTCCGGTTCGGCACCGGTGGCCAGCGCCCACCACACGCCCCCGCCGGCGAACAGCAGACTGCCGGCCAGGCCCGGGGCCCGCGGCCCGTACCGGGCGGCGAGCAGCCCGCCGGGCACCGCCACCAGAGCGGCCATCAGCGGGCCCGGGGCGATCTCCAGCCCGGCGCGTAGCACCGAGTGCCGCCAGACCGAGGTGAGGAACAGCGTCGAGGCGAGGATCATCGCGCCGAACCCGGCGAAGAACAGCAGGGTCGCCAGGTCGCCCAGGGCCAGACCGGATGGACAGGATGGCCGGCTCGATGACCGGCGCGGAATGCCGGGCCGCCCGCCAGGCGCTGACCGCCGCGCCGAGCGCGCCGGCCGCGAACAGCCCAACGATCCGCGGGCTGTCCCGGCCCCACGCCTGCCCCTGGACGATCGCCGCGACGACCGCGGCCACCGTGGCGGCCAGCACCGAGGCACCCAGCACGTCCGGTGCCCAGCCACGGGCGTCGCGAATCTCCGGCAGCGTGCGCAGCGCCAGCACCACCGCGAGCACACCGATCGGCAGGTTCACCAGGAACACCCAGCGCCAGCCCGCCTCCACGAGCAGTCCGCCGACCGGCGGCCCGAGCGCCGCCGCGGCGCCGCCCGTCGCGGCCCACAGCCCCACCGCCGCGCCTCGCCTGTCCGCCGGGTACAGCGGCAGCATCAGGCCGAGCGAGCTGGGCAGCATGAGCGCGCCACCGGCGGCCTGCGCGACCCGGGCCGCGACCAGGACACCGGCCGACGGCGCGGCGGCGCACGCCGCGGACGCCGCGGTGAACAGCGCGAGGCCGCACACGAAGGCCCGCTTGCGGCCGGAGCGGTCCGCCCACCGGCCGGCCGGCATCAGCAGGGCGGCGAAGGCGATGGCGTACGCGCTGAGCACCCAGGACAGATCGGCGAGCCCGGTGGACGGGAACGACCGTTGCAGGTCCGGGAACGCGATGTTGACGATGAACAGGTCCAGCGAGGACACGAAGACCCCGACGAGCAGGACCGCGACGGGCAGTCCCCGGCACCGCACGCCGGTTTCGGTCTCGATCTCGGTGACGGCCCGGCTCATACGCCCAGCCACCGTTCGGCCACCGCGACGGTCCGGTCGACCGCCGCCTCGATCAGCGCGAAGTGGTCAGCCGGTACCTCGGCCTGCTCGCCGGCCACCTCCCAGGCCGGCCAGTGCTGCCCGGCGGCGCTGGTGGGCAGCGGCTCGCCGGCGCGGATCAGCAGGCTGCGGGCGGTGACGCGGGCGGCCGGCCGCTCGGCGAGCAGGCGCATCCAGGTGCCCATCGCCAGCCAATTCGCTTCGTCCACGGCGATGCCCTGGTCCCCACGTTCCAGGATTTCGGTCATCACCATCGAGAAGACCCGGTTGCTTGCCCGCTCGTCCTCCGGCGTCGGCGTGTCGATCATGATGATCCCGGCCGGCGCGGCGCCCGACTCCTCCAGCCGCGCGGCCACCGCGTGCGCGACCACCCCGCCGATGGAGTAGCCCACCAGGACGATCGGCGCGTCGCCGACCACCCGCCGGATCGACGCCACCACCAGGTCCACGGCGGCCGACCAGGACGCCGGGGCGGGCTCGTCGCCGCGGAAACCGGGCAGCGTGCAGGCGTACACGTCGCGCCGGCCCTCGAACCGGTCGGCGAACCGCATGAACTGGTGCGGCCCGGAACCGACCACGAACGACGGGACGCAGACCAACTTGGGCCGGTCCGCCCCGGCGGCGCCGCCCGAGGCGAGCCGCACCGCGTACCCGTCGCCGTCGCCCAGCTCGGCCGGCGACGTGAAGCTCGGCCGGAACCGGGACGCCTCGATCAGCAGCGGCACGGCACCGGCGATCCGGCCCTCCGCGTGCGCGTGGCGCAGCAGCGTGCTGAGCGTGCCCTGACCGTCCGGCCGGGCGGCGGGCGCGGCGCCGGCCGCCGCCGGCCCGGTGTCCGGCACGTCCCGCACCTCGGCGGCCAGCAGCCGCGCCACGGCAGCCGCCGACGGGTGGTCGAAGACCAGGGTGGACGGCAGCCGGACCCCGGCGGCCTGGCTCAGCCGGTTGCGCAGCTCGACCGCCGCCAGCGAGTCGAACCCGAGGTCCTTGAACCCGCGGTCGGGGTCGACGGCGCCCGGGTCGGTGTGCCCGAGGACCGCGGCCACCTGCTCCCGGACCAGCTCGAGCACCACCTGCTCGCGGCCGGTCGGCGGCACTCCGGCCAGTCGCTGGGCCAGCGAGCCGCCCCCGGCCGCACGCCGGGCCGGCGCGGGCACCAGCCCACGCAGCAGCGGCGGCAGCATCCCGGACCGGGCGGCCGCGCGGAGCGCGGCGAAGTCCAGCCGGACCGGCACCCGCAGGCCCTCGCCGCTGCGCCGGGCCTCGTCGAACAGCTCGAGACCCAGCTCGGTGGCGAACGGCGCGGCACCCATCCGGGCCAGCCGGGACACCCCGGCCTCGTCGAGCGTGCCGCCCATGCCGGCCGCCTCGGCCCACAACCCCCAGGCCAGCGACGTCCCGGGCAGGCCCTCGGCGCGGCGGCGTTCGGCCAGCGCGTCCAGGAAGGCGTTCGCCGCGGCATAGTTGCCCTGCCCCGGGCTGCCGATCAGCCCGGCGACCGAGGAGAACAGCACGAACGCGGACAGGTCGTGCCCGGCGGTCAGCTCGTGCAGGTAAACGGCCGCGTCGACCTTGGGCCGCAGCACCCGATCCAGTTGTTCCGCGGTCATCCTCTCGGCCACGGCGTCGTCCAATACACCGGCCGCGTGCACCACCGCGGTCAACGGATACGGCAGCGCGCCCAGCAGAGCGGCCAGCTCGGCGCGGTCGGCCACGTCGCAGGCCGCCACGGTGGCCTCGGCGCCCAGCCCGGCCAGCTCGGCGACCAGCTCATCGGCCCCCGGCGCCGCGGCGCCCCGGCGGCTCACCAGCAGCAGCCGCTCGACGCCGTACTGCTTGACCAGATGGCGGGCGAACACCGCGCCCAGGCCGCCGGTGCCACCGGTGATCAGGACGATGCCGTCGGCGTCCAGCGGCGGCGCCTCCGGCAGCCGGCCGGTCGGCCGGGCCAGGCGCGGGGCGAGCACCGCGCCGCGCCGGACCGCCAGTTGTGGCTCGTCCGCGCCGACCAGCGCGGCCCAGTCCGGTGCCGCGTCCGCGTCGAGGTCGACGAGCTGGAACCGGCCCGGGTGCTCCGACTGGGCGCTGCGAACCAGCCCCCACACCGGCGCCTGGGCGAGGTCCGGGGCCTCGTCGCCGGCCGCGACCGCACCGCGCGTCACTACCACGAGCCGGGCGGCGGCCCGTCGCTCGTCCGCCAGCCAGTCCCGCAGCAGGGCGAGCACGCCGGCGGTGACGGTACGGGCCGCGGTGGCGACGTCCGAAACGTCCGGGACGGCCACCTCGGCCACCACCACGTCCCCGGCCGCCGGCTCCAGCGCGGCGAGGCCGCCGGGCCCGTCCAGGCGCACGATGCGGCCCGGGTGTCGGCCGGCGCCCGGCACCGGCATCCAGTTCAGCCGGAACAGCGCGTTCGCGCTCGTGCGCTGGGCGCTGTCCAGTTGCGCCTGCTCGACCGGCCGGAAGGCGAGCCGGGCCACCTCGGCCACCGGGTCGCCGTGCTCGTCGGTGATGTCGAGGCGCAGGGTGGACGGCGCGTCCGAGCCGATCCGGACCCGGACCGCGGAGGGGCCACGGCGCCCGAACCGCACCCCGGTCCAGGAGAACGGCAGGCCCGCGGAATTCTGGTCGACCCGGCCCAGACCGCTGTGCAGGGAGGCGTCGAACAGGGCCGGGTGCAACCCGTACCGGTGCGCCTTGCCGGCGTGCTCGTCGGGCAGCGCCACCTCGGCGTAGACCGCGTCGCCGGCCGTCCACGCCGCCCGGACACCTTGGAATGCCGGTCCGTAGTCGAAGCCGACCTCGGCCAGCCGGGCGTACAGCGCGTCCACCGCGATCGGCTCGGCGCAAGCCGGCGGCCACGGCGTGATCCGGGCTTCCAGCGGCCGCGTCGCGGCCACCAGCCAACCCCGGGCGTGACAGGTGGTGACGCGCCGCTCGTGCTCGTCGCCGGTCTCCGGCCGGGAGTAGACGGCCACGTCGCGGCGCCCGTCGTCCCCCGGCTCGCCGATGGTGACCTGCACCGCTACGCCGGCCGCGCCGGACAGGATGAGCGGCGCCTCCAGGACGAGTTCGTCCACCACCGGCGCCCCGGCGTGCGTGCCGGCGGCGGCGGCCAACTCGACCAGCGCGGTGCCGGGCACGATGATCCGGCCGAGCACGCCGTGGTCGGCGACCCAGGGGGCGCTCTCGGTCGAGATGCGGCCGGTGAACAGCCATTCGTCGCGGTCGCCGACGGGGGTGGCGGCGGTCAGGATCGGGTGGCCGAGGGTGCCGGTGTCGGCGGTGCCGGGCATCAGCCAGTAGCGCTGGTGCTGGAAGGCGTAGGTAGGCAGGTCGATGCGCTTCCCGCCGGCCAGCACGGCCGCCCAGTCCACCGGCACTCCGGCGTTGTGGGCCTGGGCGAGGAACGCGGCGAAAGCGTGCGGCTCGGGCTGCTTGGCCCGCAACGCCGCGGCAAGCA
>NZ_SMKJ01000155.1:0-16239 GCF_004348615.1 Micromonospora sp. KC207 | reverse complement strand
GGCTGCTTCTCGCCGCCGGTGACCAGGCGGAGCTGGGGGCGGGGCACCTCGCCGAAGCCTGCGTAGCTGGCGGCCCGCAGCAGTCGGCCGGAGCGCACCTGCCCGGCCACCTCCGTGTCGGAGAGCGCGGCGTTGAGCGTCGCCTCCACCTCGCCCAGCGGCAACTTCCCGGCCGGCGGGCCGCCCTCGGCGTCGGCGGCCAGCCGGCGCGCCTCGGCGACCAGCGCGGCGACCGCCGCCCGCCGCTGGGCGGAGAGTTCCCGCAGCCGGGGGCCGCGCAGGTCGCGCTGGGCGCAGCGCAGCGCCTCGGCGAGTTGGGTCAGGTCGGCGACCAACTCGGGGCGGCGCAGGGCGAGCAGGTTGACCAGCCACGCGGCCACCGTCGGGCGGCGCAGCCGCGCGATCTCGCGGGCCGTGGCCGGGTCGCCGGAGCGCCGGGCCTCGGCGACGGCGGCGTCGCGGGTGGCGACGAACTTCTCCGGCGGCTCGGTGTAGAGCCGCCGGAGGAGGTTCTGCGGGGGCGGCACGGCTCAGACGTCGAGCCGGCTGCCCGGCTCGAGGCGCTGGTAGTCGGTCCCCGACAGCGCGGCGTACTGGCGGTTGAGGACGGCGAGGCCGTTGTCGTTGAGCAGCCCGTCGTGCAGGGCGAAGGCTCGGCGCGGGGCGACCGCGCGGATGAAGTCGAGCACCTCGGAGAACTTCGACCAGGGGGCGTGGATCGGCGCGAAGAGGGTGTCCACGGGGGCGTCCTCGGGTGCCACCAGGGCGTCGCCGGGGTGGTAGACGACGTCGTTCAGCAGATATCCGAGGTTGTCCACGACCGGGATGTCGGGATGGATGACGGCGTGCCGACCGCCGTACGCGCGCACCGCCACGCCCGCCGCGGTGAACGCCTGCCCGGGTGAGATGGGCTCCAGGGCTTCGGCCGCGTCGCCGAGGGCACCGGCCAGCGAGGCCGGGCCGTAGATGCGGAACGGCCAGCGGTCGAGCTGCCGGGTGAGAGCCGCGACGTCCACGTGGTCGGGGTGCTCATGGGTGATCAGCACCGCGTCCGCGCCGTCCAGCGCGGTCGGGTCGCTGAAGACGCCCGGGTCGACGACCAGCACACCGCCGTCGTGCTCGACGCGGAGGCAGGAGTGGGCGAATTTGGTGAGCTGCATCGTGACTCCTCGATTGACCCAATCGTGATGTCCCTCAGCGCAGTCTGCCGGAACCGGCGCGGTGCCGCGTCGCGTCTGAGGTATCGCCCGATGGGGGGCGCAGACGATCGGAGCGGGAATGGACGGACACGCAAGACGCAGGTTGCTGACCGCGGTGGGGCTGGTGGCGCTGCTGGCGGCCGGCGGTTGCAGCGCCGACAGCGATGGGGCGGGGGAGCGTTCGGCGGCGGTGGCGCCCGAGCAGGCGGCACCCCCCGACGGCGGCAAGGCGGAGCAGGGCGCCGACGCCGGGGCGGCGCGGTCCGGCGCGGGTGGCGGGTCACCGGACCTGCGGGTCGACCAGCGGTCGATCATCTACACCGGAACCATGCGGGTGCGGGTGGACGATGTGGACGCCGCCGCCCGGTCCGCCGTCACGGCGGTCACCGGGGTCGGCGGCTTCGTCGGCGGCGACGAGCGCAGCAGCGGCGGGACCGCCGACGCCCGGGCGGAGTTGCAACTGCGGGTGCCGGCGGAGCGGTTCACGGCCGTACTGGAGGAGTTGGCGAGGCTCGGCCGGCAGGAGCAGCGGGCGATCCGCACGGAGGACGTGACCGAGGAGACCGTGGACCTCGACGCGCGGATCGCCACCCAACGGGCCCGGGTCGAGAGCGGTCGCAAGCTGCTGGCGCGGGCCACCTCGATCGGCGACCTGGTGACGCTGGAGAGCGAGGTGGCGAGACGGGAGGCCGACCTCGCCTCGCTGGAGGCGAAGAAGCGCCGGCTGGCCGACCTGACCTCGCTCTCCACCATCACCCTCACCCTGGTCGGTCCGGAGGCGGAGGCCCGGGACGCCGAGCCCGACACCGGCTTCGTGGTCGGCCTGCGCGGCGGTTGGACGGCGTTCGTCGCCTCGCTGGGCGTGCTGCTCACCGTGCTCGGGGCGCTGCTGCCGTTCGCGGTGGCCCTCGGCGTGCCGGTGGCGGTGCTGCTTGCGGTGCTGCGGCGGCGCCGGCGTCGACCGCCGGCGCCGGCCGTCAACGCGCCGCCGCCAGTGCCCGCAGCGCGGTCTGCACCATGACCCGGATGCCGACCGCGATGGCCCCCTCGTCGACGTCGAACGAGGCCCGGTGCAGGTCGACGTTCGGGCCGGACCGGCCGACGCCGAGGCGGGCCAGCGCGCCGGGGACGTACTCCAGGTACCAGGAGAAGTCCTCGCCGCCCATGCTCTGCGGGGTCTCCGCGACCCCCTCCGGGCCGAGCGCGGCGTGGGTCGCCGCCGTGAGCACCTGGATCGCCCGGGCGTCGTTGGTCACCGGCGGCCGGCCGCGCAGGTACTCCAGGTCGACGGTGGCGCCGGTGGGGGCGATGACGTCCCGCACCACCTGAGCGACGATCTTGGGGGCCTGGTCCCAGGTGTCGCGGTCCATCACCCGCAGGGTGCCGGACGCGGACGCCTCGGACGGGATCACGTTGTACCGGGTGCCGGCCGAGGCGTGGCCGAACACGAGCAGCAGCCCGCTGTTGGCCGGCACCCGGCGGCTGACCAGGGCTGGCACCTCGGTGACCAGCCGGCCGAGCGCGTCGACCAGGTCGACGGTCAGGTGCGGGCGGGCGGTGTGCCCGCCGGGGCCGGTGAGCCGGACGGTGACGTTGTCGGCGGCGGCGGTGATCGGGCCGACCCGCAGGCCGACCTTGCCGACGGGCTGGTTGGGGTCGCAGTGCAGCGCGAAGATCTGCACGACGTCGTCGAGGCCGCCGGCCTCGATGACCTCCAGCGAGCCGCAGGGCAGGATCTCCTCGGCCGGCTGGAAGATCAGCCGGACCCGGCCGTCCAACTCGCCGAGGTTGGCGAGTTGGGCCAGCAGCACGCCGACGCCGAGCAGCACGGTGGTGTGCACGTCGTGGCCGCAGGCGTGGCAGACACCGTCCCTGGTGGACCGGTAGGGCACGTCCTTGACGTCGGTCAGCGGCAGCGCGTCGATGTCGGCGCGGAGCGCGACCACCGGGCCGTCGGGGCGGCCGTCGATGTCGCAGATGACCCCGTTGCCCTTTGGCAGCAGGCGCGGGCGCAACCCGGCGAGCGACAGCTCGCGGGCGATCAGGGCCGCCGTCTCGAACTCCTCGCCGGAGAGCTCCGGGTGGGAGTGGATGTGCCGGCGGGTGGCGACGAGGCCGGGCATCCGGAGGGCGAGCAGATGGTCGAGCTCGAAGGGCAAAGGCTGCGACCCGGACGGCGACTCCGGCCGGGCCGACGACGCCAGGTGGCTGCCGTTCGGCAGCGTCAACGCACTCGTCACGTCGAAATCTCGATCACTAGAAACGGATGGATCATCAGGGATGACAGCCGCCAGCCTAGACCTTCGACGGTGACTCTGTGCAACATCATTCTTGTAGCGATCGGACCGCGCAGCGTCACGAATGCCCTGGTGGAAGGGCTCCATAATCTGCGGGACAGCAGGTAGATCGCGGTTGAACGCCGTCATCTGCCCCCCACCTCCTACAACCCGTAACCGATTCGGCGGTCACGAAATCACCGTCGATCCGGGGCCGTCGCTACCGAATTGTCGCATTAGTCGCCTCGGTTAACTGCCGCTCAGACAAGTAACCGACCGCACGCGGCAGTCGGACGACTCCCGACGGTGACACGACGGGTCGACCTGCTCCCGCACATGCTGTCCGTCCCGATCACCCGGACGGGTTACCCACTGCCCCGGGTGGCACACACCGGGCTGCCCCGGGGTGGCACACACACCAGGCGACCGTAGCCCCGAACGGTTACGCCCCGCGACCCCTCATCCGAGACAAGGGGTCAGAACCGGTCGGTGGGGCGGTACGTTCCCCACACCTGACGCAGGGTGCCACAGACCTCGCCCACCGTGGCCCGGGCCCGCAGCGCCTCCTTCATCGGGTGCAGCACGTTCGCCGTACCCTCGGCGGCGGCCCGCAGCTCACCCAGCGCGCGCTCGACGGCGTCGCTGTCGCGCTCCACTCGCAGCTTGGCCAGCCGCTCGGCCTGGGCAGCCTCGATCGTCGGGTCCACCCGCAGCGGCTCGTACGGCTCGTCGGCGTCGACCGTGAACCGGTTGAGGCCGACCACCACCCGCTCGCCCGAGTCGATCTCCTGGGCGATCCGGTACGCGGACTGCTCGATCTCCCGCTTCTGGAAGCCCGCCTCGATGGCGTCGACCACCGAGCCGTGGTCGGCCACCCGCTCCATCAGCTCCACCACCGCCGCCTCGATCTCGGCGGTCATCGCCTCCACCACGTACGACCCGGCGAACGGGTCGACGGTGGCGGTCAGGTCCGTCTCGTACGCGAGCACCTGCTGGGTGCGCAGCGCCAGCCGGGCGGCCTTCTCGGTGGGCAGCGCGATGGCCTCGTCGAAGCTGTTCGTGTGCAGCGACTGGGTGCCGCCGAGCACCGCGCCCAGCCCCTGGATCGCCACCCGGACCAGGTTCACCTCGGGCTGCTGGGCGGTGAGCTGCACGCCCGCCGTCTGGGTGTGGAAGCGCAGCATCGTCGACTTCGGGTTCTTCGCGCCGAACTCGTCGCGCATCAGCCGGGCCCAGATCCGCCGGGCGGCGCGGAACTTCGCGACCTCCTCCAGCAGGGTGGTCCGGGCGACGAAGAAGAACGACAGCCGGGGCGCGAAGTCGTCCACCGCCAGCCCGGCGGCGAGCGCGGCCCGGACGTACTCGACGCCGTTGGCCAGCGTGAACGCGATCTCCTGCGCGGGCGACGCGCCGGCCTCGGCCATGTGGTAGCCGGAGATGGAGATGGTGTTCCACTTCGGCACCTCCGCCCGGCAGTAGGCGAACGTGTCGGCCACGAGCCGCAGCGAGGGCTTCGGCGGGAAGATGTACGTGCCCCGGGCGATGTACTCCTTGAGGATGTCGTTCTGGATGGTGCCGTTGAGCGCCGCGCCCGGCACCCCCGCCTCCTCGGCGACGAGCTGGTAGAGCAGCAGCAGCACCGACCCCGGGGCGTTGATCGTCATCGAGGTGGAAACCTTGTCCAACGGAATGCCGTGGAACAGCAGCCGCATGTCCTCGATCGAGTCGATGGCGACGCCGACCTTGCCGACCTCGCCGTGGGCGATCGGGTCGTCCGAGTCGTACCCCATCTGGGTGGGCAGATCGAAGGCGACGGAGAGGCCCATGGTGCCGGCGCGCAGGAGCTGGTGGTAGCGCGCGTTGCTCTCCGTCGCGGTGCCGAAGCCGGCGTACTGGCGCATCGTCCACGGCCGCGAGGTGTACATGGTGGAGTAGACCCCACGGGTGTACGGGAACTCTCCCGGCTCGCCCAGCCGCTCGGGCAGACCCTCCGGCAGGTCCCTCTCGGTGTAGACACCCTTGATCGGGAAGCCGGACTCGCTCGACCGCGGTTCACTCATCCCCGGATGGTAGGACGCGCCACCGCGCCGGAGGGTGAGGGATTGCGCACATCGGACCCCTGTCTTTCCCCGCCGACCCCGAGGGTGAACGCCTGGCCACGTTCGCTCCGATTAGGTAAACGTTCCGCCGCGTCGGGTTTCGCATCGGGCGTCGGAACCAGCAAGATAGAGGGGTTGTGTCCCAGCCCCCTCGATTTCCCCCGGTGGCTCTTCTGTGACTCAGATCCCGACGTGGAGCGGCGGACCAGTCAGCCCATCCCACGGACGTGCGGCAGCCGGCACCACCATCGGTGACCGGTACTCGCTCCGGTCCGCGGTGGGCAACGGCGGCATGGGCACGGTCTGGCGTGCCACAGACACCCTGCTGCGGCGCGACGTGGCGGTGAAGGAGGTCGTCCTCCCGCCCGGCCTCGCCCCGAGCGACCGCGACGCCATGTACGAACGCACGCTGCGCGAGGCCCGCGCGGCGGCGGCCCTCCAGCACCCGGCCGTGGTCCAGGTGTACGACGTGGTCACCGAGGGTGGTCGCCCCTGGATCGTGATGGAGCTGCTGGACGCCCGCAGCCTGGCCGACATGGTGATCGAGGACGGGCCGGTGGCCCCCCGCGCGGTCGCCAAGATCGGCATCGCCCTGCTCGGCGCGCTGGAGGTGGCCCACGCGATCGGGGTGCTGCACCGCGACGTCAAGCCGGCCAACGTGCTGATCTGCACCGACGGCCGGTGCGTGCTGACCGACTTCGGGGTGGCCAAGCTCCCCACCGACGTGCAGCTCACCACGCCGGGGATGGTGCTCGGCTCGCCGCATTTCATCTCCCCCGAGCGGGCCATGGGCCAGGATTTCGGCCCGCCCAGCGACCTGTTCTCCCTCGGCGTCACGCTCTACACGGCGGTGGAGGGCCGGCCCCCGTTCGACAGGGGCGACCCGATCGAGACCATGCACGCCGTGGTCGAGGACCCGCCGGCCACGCCGCAGCGCAGCGGCCCGCTGACCCGGGTGCTGATGGGGCTGCTGGAGAAGGACCCGGCCCGCCGCCTCGACGTGCACACCGCCCGCGCGATGCTCCGCGAGCTGCTCGCCGGCCCGCTGACCAGCACCGCCACCGCCGTCAACTCGGTCACCGACCCGTACGCGGTGGTGCCGGTCAAGCAGCGTCCGGTCGTTGCCCCACCGCCGCCGCCCGCCGCGGAGCCGAAGCCGAGCGGGCAGATCGGCGGCCGGGCGATGCTCGCCCCCGGCGAGTCGCTGACCGACCGGCTGGCGGCCCTGCGCCGGGGCGAGAAGGCGAAGAAGACGACGACGACCGCCGCCGCGCTGGACGACACCAGCGCCGACGCGCTTGCCGGCCCGCTGCACACCCCCACCGGGGCGATGCCCGCGCCGCCGCCGGCCGGCCGGACGTACGGCGGTTCGTCGGAGGCCACCCAGCGGTTCGACGCGGGGACCGCGCCGGAGTCCACCCAGCGGATGACGTACGGCAGCCCGCCCGACGCCACCCAGCGGGTGCCCCACGGGGGCGGCCCGTCGGAGGCCACCCAGCGGGTGCCCTACGGCGGCGGCTCGGCGGACGCCACCCAGCAGGTGCCCTTCGGTCGCCGGCCCGACGTGACGCAGCGGGTCCCCTACGGCAGCCAGCCCGGCGCGACGCAGCCGGTCCCCGGCTTCGGCGCGTCGCCGGACGCCACCCAGCGGGTCGGCGGGGCGTACGGCGGCGGCCAGTGGTCGGTGCCCGGCACCGGCCAGCCGTGGGCCACCCCGGCCACCGCGCCCGCCCCGGCCGCCAGCGGCGGGGTCGGCCGCCTCGTCGCCACGGTCAAGGGCTGGCCGCGCAAGGTGCAGCTCGCCGCGGCCGGCGGCGTCGCCGTGCTGCTGCTGATCGGCGTGTTCGCCCTCACCGGCGGCGACGACCCGGGGCAGCCGACCACCCCGCAGGGGCAGCCGAGCGCCGGGGCGCCCGCCGGCCCCGGGGTGGAGATGCAGGAGCAGTCGGCCAAGGGCGTCACGGTGCAGGTGCCCAAGGGCTGGGAGCGGCGCAGTGCCGACGGGGGCGTGTGGGTCGACTACATCGATCCGGAGGACAACAGCCGCAAGGTGCGCATCCTCGCCGAGCGGTGGAGCGGCACGTCGACGCGCTGGGCCGAGACCGCCGCGAACGGGCTGCGAACCCGGTCGGCCTCCTGCCAGAAGCCGTACAACCAGGTGTCGATGACCGAGGAGGAGCTCGACGGCAAGGCTGCGGCCGAGTTCGAGTACACCTGCGGCGACGGCGACACCAAGCGGCACGGCGTGTGGCGCGGGGTGGTGCACGAGGGCAAAATCTACTCGTTCTACCTCTCCTCGACCGACGCCCGCTTCGCCGAGAGCAAGCCGATCTTCGATCAGATGGTGGCGTCGTTCAAGCTCGGCGGGAGGGACTGAGCCGGGCCGGGCGGGCCGACGCGACGAGGTGATCCGCCGCCGTGCTATCAAGAGCCATGGCGGCGGACACCACTGACCTCGACGACACGCGCGATCTGGACGACCTTCGCGACCGGGCCCGGCGGTGGCTCGACGACGACCCCGACCCTGCCACCCGCGACGAGCTGGAGGCCGTGCTCGACGGGCTGCCGGCGAGCGCGGCCGAGCTGGCCGACCGGTTCGCCGGGCCGTTGACATTCGGCACCGCCGGGCTGCGCGGCCCGCTGCGCGCCGGCCCCAACGGGATGAACCTCGCCGTGGTCACCCAGGCCGCCGCCGGGCTCGTCGCCTGGCTCGCCGCCCAGGACGCCACCGGGCCGCTGGTCATCGGGTACGACGCCCGGCACGGCTCGCGGGAGTTCGCCGAGCGCACCGCCCAGGTGGCCACCGGCGCGGGCCGCCCGGCGCTGCTGCTGCCCCGCCCGCTGCCCACGCCCGTCCTGGCGTACGCGGTGCGGCGGCTCGACGCGGCGGCCGGCGTGATGGTGACCGCCAGCCACAACCCGCCCCAGGACAACGGCTACAAGGTCTACCTCGGCGCGCAGCTCGGTGGCGAGCTGGGCGCGGGGGCGCAGATCGTGCCGCCGGCCGACACCGGCATCGAGGCCGCCATCCGGGCGGTCGGCCCGCTGGCCGACGTACCGCTGGGTTCGGCCGGGCAGGTCGTCGGCGACGACGTGGTCGTCTCGTACGTCGACCGGGCCGCCGCCGTGGTAGACCCGGCGGGGCCCCGGAGCCTGAAGGTGGCCTACACGCCGCTGCACGGCGTGGGCGCGGCCGTGCTGACCGCCGCCTTCGCCCGCGCCGGCTTCGGCATCCCCGGCGTGGTGCCCGAGCAGGCGGTGCCGGACCCGGACTTCCGGACCGTCAGCTTCCCCAACCCGGAGGAGCCGGGGGCGGTGGACCGCCTCGTCGCGCTCGCCGAGCGCACCGGGGCGGACCTGGCGATCGCCAACGACCCCGACGCGGACCGCTGCGCCGTGGCCGTCCGCGACGGCCGGGCGACGGGCGCGGCACCGGTGAGCGGGGGGGCCTGGCGGATGCTGCGCGGGGACGAGGTGGGGGCGCTGCTCGCCGACCACCTCATGCGCCGTGGCGTCCACGGCCTGTACGCCACCACCATCGTGTCGTCGTCCCTGCTGCGGGCCATGTGCGCCGCCCGGGGCCTGCCGTACGACGAGACGCTGACCGGCTTCAAGTGGATCGTCCGGGCCGGCGGCGGGCCGCTGGGTGAGGCTGGCCCCGACCCGCTGGTCTTCGGCTACGAGGAGGCGCTGGGCTACTGCGTCGCCCCGGAGCACGTCCGCGACAAGGACGGCATCACCGCCGCGCTGACCGTCGCCGAGCTGGCCGCCGGGCTGAAGGCGCAGGGGCGCACCCTCACCGACCGGCTCGACGAGCTGGCCGCCGAGTTCGGCGTGCACCACACCGACCAGCTCTCGGTGCGGGTGGACGACCTGCGCATCATCGCCGACGCGATGGCCCGGGTCCGGGCGGCCACCCCGACGACCCTGCTCGGCCGCCCGGTGACCGAGGCGCGGGACCTGCTCCCCGAGGCGGACGTGGTGATCCTGGGTACCGACGGGGCACGGGTGGTGATCCGCCCGTCGGGCACCGAGCCGAAGCTCAAGGCGTACCTGGAGGTGGTGGAGCCGGTGGCGGACGGCGACGTGCCGGCGGCCCGGACGCGCGCGGCGGCCACGCTGGCGGCACTCCGCACGGAAATCGCCGCCCTGGTGCAGGGATGAGGTGTGCTCCCGCTTCCGACGCTCGCTCAGCGGGTTGGCGTGTCGCCCCCAGGTTCGTGGTCATATGCGGCCAGGTAAGCCACCGTCCTGCCACTATCCATTTGTAGAACATGATGCGTGCGACATGGATGTAGTAGTAGGTGACCAATGAGGTGAACCGAACCGCTTGCGACCGCTGGCTGCACCGCTCCGAGGCCCTTCGCGCCGGACCGGGAACGCGGCACGCTCACCCCGCGTGATCCCTTGCCCACGGAGGGCTCGTCTGAATAGCATCAGCACATCAGGCCCCACCATTACCCGGCACCATTGGCATTCGCTTTCTTCGACGTTGCGGCTGCGGTGCCCGGGCGTTGCATTTCCGGCGGAAAGGTGTTGCACGGTGCGTGAAACAAATGGCTCGACCGTGCCGCGACGGCAGCTCGGCAGGCTGCTCACCCAGCTCCGCGAGAGCGCCCATATCAGCATCGACGCGGCGGCCGGCGAGCTGGACTGCTCGCGGCAGAAGCTCTGGCGGATCGAGCGGGGGCTGACCTCGGCCAAGACACCGGACGTCCGGGTGCTCTGCGAGCTGTACCGGGCCACGCCCGACCAGGCGAGCGTGCTGCTCGGGCTCGCCGAGGTGAGCCGGGCCGAGGGGTGGTGGCACGCCCACGGCAGCTCCGTGCCGGCCTGGTTCTCGCTCTACGTCGGCCTGGAGAACGTCGCGAGCAGCATTCGTTACTACCACGCGGAGCTAGTGCCGGGGCTGTTGCAGACCCCCGGCTACGCCACCGCGCTCTTCGAGCACAACCGGCCCGAGCTGGGCGAGGAGGAGCGGAAGAAGGCGGTGGGCTTCCGGATCCAGCGGCAGGGGCTGCTGGCCCGGCGGCTGCCCCCGGCCCCCGAGCTGACCGTGATCCTCAGCGAGGCGGTGCTGCGCCGCCCGGTGCCGGGCCGATCGGTGATGGCCGACCAGCTCCGGCACCTGCTGGCCGTCGGCGAACGGCACAACATCACCGTACGGGTGCTGCCGCTGGCCGCCGGGCCGCCGCTGGCCGCCGAGGCCGGCACGTTCGTGCTGCTCGACTTCCCGCTCTCGGCGCTCGGCAGCCCGACCGAGCCGCCGACCGTCTACGTCGAGGGGCTCACCGGCGCGCTCTACCTCGACCAGCCGACGGAGATCGCCGCGTACGAACGGGTCTGGAGGGGTCTGGATTCGCTCGCCCTCGGCGCGCGACAATCAGCGGAGCTGATCGATGCCATCCGGGGAGAGTGCTATGAGTGACCTGACCGGCGCCCGCTGGCGCACCAGCACCCGCAGCGGCACCAACGGCGGCGAGTGCGTCGAGGTGGCCGACAACCTCACCGGCATCGTCGGTGTCCGGGACAGCAAGGACCCGGGCGGGCCGGCCCTGACCGTCCCGCCCGCCGCCTGGTCCGCCTTCGTCACCGGGGTCAAGGCCAACCGCCTCACCCGCTGACAGCTCCGCAACGGGCCAACCCCCGGCTACGCCCCAGACGCGGCCAGCGCCCCAGGGCTGCCCACGCCTCAGACAGCCCGCGCCTCAAACGTGCTTGCGCCTCAGACAGCCCGGGCCCCAGGGGCGCGTGCGCCTCAGGCGGCCTGGGCCTCAGGCGCGCTTGCCGAGGGCGGCGTCGACCGCGTTGCCCAGGGCGGTGACGACCAGGGCCACCGAGGGGCGGACCACCGAGTCGTCCAGGCTGACGGTGCCGGAGAAGCCGGCCCCGCCCGCGATCTCCTCCAGCCGACGCCGGGCGTCGACGGCGGCGTCGCCGGTCAGGCCGAGCGCCGGCTCCATCCGGAGCACCGCGACCAGGGTGGCCAGCGCCGCCGTCGCCTCGTCGGGGATCTGCCCGCCGGCCAGCGCCTCGGCGAGCCGCCGCCGGGAGTCCTCCTCCACGGTGGCGTCCGCCGTCGGGTAGCGGTGCACGTGGATGAAGCCCAGCTCGGTCTCCTCGACGTCGCGCACCACGCCCCGGGCGACCAGGTCGCCGAGGATCCGGTCGCGCAGGCCGTGGCGCAGCCGCTGCACCCAGGAGGACGGGGTGTGCGGGGTGTCGGCGGCCATCCGGCCCAGGACCTCGTCCAGGATCGGTTCGCCGGTGGGCGCGGGGTCCGTGACCACCAGGTTCCCATCGGCGTACGCGACCCGGCCGGCGAGGGCCAGCTCGATCAGGACGGCGGCGGCCATCCCGAGGTCGAGGCTGATCCGCGGCATGGTCGCCTTGCCGGATTCGTCGTCGTACGCGAGGAGCAGCAACTCCTCGGCCAGCGCAACACCAGTCATGGCCGGAGACGGTAGCGCCTGAGCGCACCCCGTGCGCCCCCAACTCGCCCACAAGCGCCCTCGCCCGGTGAGAGGGGAACCCTGCTGTACCGCAGGCGTTGACAAGGGGCCCTTCCTTGCAATCAGAAGCGGGGCATTCCGCCGAACTGGCGGTCGCCGGCGTCGCCGAGGCCCGGCACGATGAACATCCGGTCGTTGAGGCCCTCGTCGATCGCGGCGGTGACGAGGCGCAGCGGCAGGCTGGACTGCTCCAGCCGGGCGATGCCGACGGGCGCGGCGAGCACGCAGAGCACGGTGATGTCGGTGCAGCCCCGCTCGGCCAGCAGCCGGCAGCAGTGCTCCAGGGAGCCGCCGGTGGCCAGCATCGGGTCGAGGACCAGCACGGGCAGGCCGGCGAGGTCGCGCGGCAGCGACTCCATGTACGCGCGCGGCTCGTACGTCTCCTCGTCGCGGGCGAGGCCGACGAAGCCCATGGACGACTCGGGGAGCAGGGCGAGCGCGGCGTCGGCCATGCCGAGACCGGCCCGCAGCACGGGTACCAGCAGCGGCGGGTTGGCCAGCCGGGTGCCCTCGGCGTCGGTGACGGGGGTCTGCACCGGGTACTTCTCGACGGGGAAGGAGCGGGCGGCCTCGTACACGAGCATGGTGGTGAGCTCGTGCAGCGCGGCCCGGAAGTTGGAGGAGTCGGTGCGCGCGTCCCGCATGGCGGTCAGCCGCGACTGGGCGAGCGGATGGTCAATGACGTGTACGTCCACAATCGCCCAACCTACCGAACGCCCGGGCCCCGAGACACGAGGAGCGACGCCGCTCACCCGGCCCGTGCGGCGACCCTGGACGGTTGGCGTCCGGAGGTGGGGCAGGCGCCCAAGGTCGGGCGCGACCTCGCCGCGTGACCAAGATCACGAGGCGCGCGGGTGCGTAGACTTCCGGGCATGACGGCGACAGCGACGTCGGCCCGGTCGGACCTCTCCGAGCTGGGACGATCCGAGACCGCTCTGCGGAACTTCCTGCACGGCCTGCCGGGCGTGGACCAGGTCGGCGCGGAGCAGCGGGCGGCCCAGCTCGGCACCCGCTCGATCAAGACCACGGCCAAGGCCCAGGCGATCGACCTGGCGATCCGGATGGTCGACCTGACCACCCTGGAGGGGGCCGACACCCCCGGCAAGGTGCGGGCGCTCGCGGCCAAAGCACTGCGCCCCGACCCGGCCGACCCGTCCTGCCCGCACGTCGGCGCGGTCTGCGTCTACCCGGCGATGGTCCCGTACGTGGCCGAGGTGCTGCGCGGGTCCGCCGGGTCCGGGCGGCCGGACGGCGGACCGGGGCGGCCGGACGGCGCCGCGCCGGCCGGACCCGGCATGGTGCACCTGGCCAGCGTGGCCACCGCGTTTCCGTCCGGGCAGGCGCCCCTGGAGGTCAAGCTCGCCGACACCCGGGCCGCCGTGGCGGCCGGCGCGGACGAGATCGACATGGTGATCAACCGGGGCGCGTTCCTGGCCGGCCGCTACGGCGAGGTCTACGACGAGATCGTGGCCACCAAACAGGCGTGCGGGGACGCCCACCTCAAGGTGATCCTGGAAACCGGCGAGCTGGCCACGTACGACAACGTGCGCCGGGCGTCCTGGCTGGCCATGCTGGCCGGCGGCGACTTCATCAAGACCTCCACGGGCAAGGTTCCCGTCGCGGCGACCCTCCCGGTGACGCTGGTGATGCTGGAGGCGGTCCGCGACTTCCGCGCCGCCACCGGGCGGCAGGTCGGCGTGAAGCCGGCCGGCGGCATCAAGAACACCAAGGACGCGATCAAGTACCTGGTCATGGTCAACGAGACCGTCGGCCCGGACTGGCTGGACCCGGACTGGTTCCGGTTCGGCGCGTCCAGCCTGCTCAACGACCTGCTGATGCAGCGCACCAAGCTGACGACCGGCGTCTACTCCGGTCCCGACTACTTCACCCTGGACTGAGCGTGATCTTCGAATACGCGCCCGCCCCCGAGTCCCGCTCGCTGGTGGACCTCAAGCCCTCGTACGGGCTGTTCGTCGACGGGGAGTTCGTCGACCCGGCCGACGGCGGCGGCTTCAAGTCGGTCAACCCCGCCTCCGAGGAGGTGCTCGCCGAGATCGCCGAGGCGGGCAGCGCCGACGTGGACCGCGCGGTCCGCGCCGCCCGGACGGCGTACGAGAAGGTGTGGGGCCCGATGCCGGGCCGGGACCGGGCCAAGTACCTGTTCCGGATCGCCCGGATCATCCAGGAGCGCTCCCGCGAGCTGGCCGTGCTGGAGTCCCTGGACAACGGCAAACCGATCCGGGAGTCCCGGGACGTCGACCTGCCGCTGGTCGCCGCGCACTTCTTCTATTACGCGGGCTGGGCCGACAAGCTGCCGTACGCGGGCTTCGGCCCGAACCCCCGGCCGCTCGGCGTGGCCGCGCAGGTCATCCCGTGGAACTTCCCGCTGCTCATGCTCGCCTGGAAGATCGCCCCGGCGCTGGCCGCCGGCAACACGGTGGTGCTCAAGCCGGCGGAGACCACCCCGCTGACCGCGCTGCTGTTCGCCGAGATCTGCCAGCAGGCCGAGCTGCCGGCCGGCGTGGTCAACATCGTCACCGGCGCGGGCGACACCGGCCGGGCGCTGGTCGAGCACCCGGGCGTGGACAAGGTCGCGTTCACCGGCTCGACCGAGGTCGGCAAGGCCATCGCCCGGTCCGTCGCGGGCACCGGCAAGAAGGTCACCCTGGAGCTGGGCGGCAAGGCCGCGAACATCGTCTTCGACGACGCCCCGGTCGACCAGGCGGTCGAGGGGATCGTCAACGGCATCTTCTTCAACCAGGGGCACGTCTGCTGCGCCGGGTCGCGGCTGCTGGTCCAGGAGTCGGTCGCCGAGCGGGTGCTGGAGTCGCTGAAGCGCCGAATGGCCCTGCTGCGGGTCGGCGACCCGTTGGACAAGAACACCGACATCGGGGCGATCAACTCGGCCGCCCAGCTCGCCCGCATCCGCGAGCTGTCCGCCGCGGGCGAGGCCGAGGGGGCGGAGCGCTGGTCGCCGCCGTGCGAGCTGCCCGAGCGGGGGTTCTGGTTCGCGCCGACGATCTTCACGGGGGTCACCCAGGCGCACCGGATCGCCCGGGAGGAGATCTTCGGTCCGGTGCTGTCCGTGCTGACCTTCCGCACCCCGGCCGAGGCCGTCGAGAAGGCCAACAACACGCCGTACGGTCTGTCGGCCGGGATCTGGACCGACAAGGGCTCCCGGATCCTGTGGACGGCCGACCGGCTGCGCGCCGGGGTGGTCTGGGCCAACACGTTCAACAAGTTCGACCCGACCTCGCCGTTCGGCGGGTACAAGGAGTCGGGCTACGGTCGCGAGGGCGGCCGGCACGGGCTGGAGGGGTACCTCGGTGTCTGAGCGGGTCGCGGTACGCAAGACGTACAAGCTCTTCATCGGCGGGAAGTTCCCGCGCAGCGAGTCGGGACGGTCGTATCTCGTGCAATCCGCGAACGTGTCGCTGGCCTCCCGCAAGGACGCGCGGGACGCCGTGGTCGCCGCCCGGGCCGCCGTGAAGGGCTGGGCGGGGGCGACCGCGTACAACCGGGGTCAGATCCTCTACCGGGTCGCCGAGATGCTGGAGGGCCGCCGCGAGCAGTTCGTCGCGCTCGGCGTGCTGGCCGACGAGGTCGACGCGGCGGTCGACCGCTGGGTCTGGTACGCGGGCTGGTCCGACAAGCTCCCCCAGGTGTACGGCGGCGCGAACCCCGTCGCCGGGCCGTACTTCAACCTGTCCGCGCCCGAGCCGACGGGCGTGGTGGCCGTGGTGGCCCCCGAGGCCCCGGCGCTGCTCGGCCTGGTCAGCGTGATCGCCCCGGCGATCGTCACCGGCAACACGGTGGTGGTGGCGGCCTCGCCGACCCAGCCCCTGGCCTCGGTGACCCTGGCCGAGGTGCTGGCCACCTCCGACCTGCCCGGCGGGGTGGTCAACGTCCTGACCGGTGCGATCACCGAGACGGTGCCGACGCTCGCGGCGCACCTGGACGTCAACGCGATCGACCTGACCGGGGTGGGCGACGCCTCGCTCGCCACCGAGCTGGAGGTCAGGGCGGCGGAGAACCTCAAGCGGGTGCTCCGGCCGGCCCCGGCCGACCACGACTGGTACGCCGACCCGGGCCTCACCCGGATGACGACGCTGCTGGAGACGAAGACGGTCTGGCACCCCAAGGGCGTCTGAGC
>NZ_SMKJ01000154.1:0-16283 GCF_004348615.1 Micromonospora sp. KC207 | reverse complement strand
CCCCGGCCCGAGTGCCGGACAGCCTCCGCTTCACCGGTACGACCCTCGACGGCAAGCCGTTCGCCGCCGCCGACCTGGCCGGCCGGCCCGTGGTGCTCTGGTTCTGGGCCCCCTGGTGCGCCACCTGCGCCAGCCAGGCGTGGACGGTCGCCGAGATCGCCCCGCAGTACCGCGACCGGGTGCCGATCGTCGGCGTCGCCGGCCTCGGCCAGCAGAAGGCGATGAAGGACTTCGTGACCGAGTTCGAGTTGGGCGGCACCCTCCAACTCGACGACCGGGCCGGCACGCTGTGGCGCCGCTTCGAGATCGTCGAGCAGAGCACCTTCCTGATCATCGACCGGGAGGGGAAGGTGATCCACCAGGGCTTCCTCGACGGGGAGGACCTGACCCGCCGGGTCGCCGCCCTCGCCGGCTGATGGACGCCCCGCTGCTGCTGGCGCTGACCGCCGGCATGCTCGGCGCGGTCAACCCGTGCGGGTTCGCGATGCTGCCCGCGTACCTGTCGATCCTGGTGGCCGGGCCCGGCGACGCACGCGGTGCCCTCGGTCGGGCGCTCACCGCCGCCGCCGGCCTCACCTGCGGGTACGTGCTGGTCTTCGGCGCGTTCGGGCTGGCCTTCGCGCCGCTGGCCGGCTGGCTGCGCCCCCGGCTTCCCTGGCTCACCGTCACCCTCGGGGTGGGGCTGGTCCTGCTCGGCTGCTGGCTGCTCGCCGGCCGGCGGTTGCCCGCCCCGCGCCCGCTGACCCGCGCGCCCCGGCTGACCCGCACGCTGCCGTCCATGGTGCTCTTCGGCGCCGCGTACGCGCTGGCGTCGCTCACCTGCTCCATCGCCCCGTTCCTGGCGATCGTGGCGACCAGCCTCCAGGCCGGCTCGACGTCGCGCGGGCTGGCGCTGTTCGTCGCGTACGCGCTCGGGATGGGCCTCGTGGTGGCGGTGGCCGCCCTCGGCGTGGCGCTGCTGCGCGACCGGGTGGTGGCCCGGCTGCGCGGGGCCGGCAGGTGGGTGCCCCGGCTCAGCGGCCTGGTGCTGCTGGTCGCCGGCGGCTACGTCGCCTGGTACGGCTGGTACGAGGTGCGGCTCGCCGAAGGCCGACACGACGCGTTCGGCGACCCGGTGGTGGTCGCCGCGGCCCGGATCCAGCAGGCCCTGGTGGGGGCCCTGGACGCGGCCGGCCCGGCCCTGCTGGCCGCCGCCCTGCTCACCCTCGCCCTGCTGGCCGCCCGAGCGCGGACGGCGCGGCGGGAGCCGGGTGACCCGGCCCCCGCCGGCGACGTGCCGGTCAGCGTCGAGAACCCGGCGGTCAGCGACCCGGCGTGAGGCGGTCGGTGCCGACCCGGTCGCGGAGCACCTCCGGCACCAGCACCGAGCCGTCGGGCTGCTGGAACTGCTCCAGGATGGCCGGGAAGAGCCGGCTGGTGGCCAGCGCCGAGCCGTTCAGGGTGTGCACGAAGCGGGTCTGCTTGCCGCCCGCCTCGCGGTACCGGATGGCCGCGCGGCGGGCCTGGTAGTCGCCGGCCCAGGAGACCGACGACACCTCCTTGTACTTGCCGGTGCTCGGCATCCACACCTCGATGTCGAGGGTCTTCTTCATCGAGGCGCTGGCGTCGCCGGCCGACAGCAGGCTGGTCTGGTGATGCAGGCCCAGCCGCGCGACCAGGCCCTCCACGTGGGTGACCATCTGCTCCAGTGCGGCGTCGGCCTGCTCGGGCAGGGTGAACTGGAAGATCTCCACCTTGTTGAACTGGTGGCCCCGCACGGTGCCCCGCTCGTCGGAGTGCGAACCGGCCGCCTCCCGCCGGTAGCACGGGGTGTACGCGAACCGCCGCAGCGGCAGGGTCGCGGTGTCCAGGATCTCGTCCTGGTACGCCCCGAGGATCGCCGTCTCCGCCGTGGGCAGCAGGAACTGCCCGCGCGGGGCGGAATCCCGGTCGAGGTGGTAGACGTCGTCGTAGAACTTGGGGAACTGGCCGGCGGCGAAACCGGCGGTGTCCAGCAGCAGGTGCGGCGGGAGCAGGAAGTCGTAACCCGCCGCGATGTTCTGGTCGATCAACCAGTTGAGCAGCGCCCACTCCAGCCGGGCGCCCAGGCCCGTGTACATCCAGAAGCCGGAGCCGCCGAGCTTGACCCCCCGCTCGTGGTCGACCAGGCCCAACATGCGGCTCAGCTCGACGTGATCGCGGACCTTCTCGATCGCCGGCCGCTCGCCGAAGGCCCGGACGACCCGGTTGGCCTCCTTGCCGCCGGGGACGACGTCGTCGGCGGGCAGGTTGGGCAGCTCGCTCATCCGGTCGCGCAGCCGGGACTGCACCTCGTCGAGCTGGGACTCCAGCTCGGCGAGCTGCTTGCGCTCGGCCTCCGGGGCGACGCTCTCCGGCGTGCTGCCGGCCCGCTTCGCCGCCGCGTACGCCCGCGCCTCCGCCTTGCGGCGCTGCCGCTCGGCGTCGATCTCCGTGATGAGGGCGCGGCGCTCCTGGTCGAGCCGCTGGATCTCGTCCAGCGCCCGGTTGACCTCGGCGGGATCCAGTCGCTTCGCCAGCGCGGTCGCCACCGCCTCGCGATCCTTCCGGATCAACTCCATGTCGAGCATGCTGCTCCGTACGCCTCCGTCCGGGAAGTCAGGTGGGAACCCACCGATGCTACCGTCGCCGCGTCTTGCGGCCGGTCCCGGCCAACAGACGCGGTCGCCCCGGTGCCGAGGCGGGCTCAGAGCCGGATGGGCATGGGGCGGGTGCCCCGGTGCCGAGACGGGCTCAGAGCCGGATGGGCATCAGGATGGAGAACGCGTCCGCGTCGTCCGGCCGGCGCACCGCCAGCGGGGCGATCGGCCCGTCCAACTCCAGCAGGAGCTGCCCCCGGTCGCCCGCGTCCAGGGCGTCGAGCAGGTACCGTCCGTTGACGCCGAACCGCACCGCGTCCGGCGCGGCGTCGGCCAGCGCGGCGCTGTCGAGGACCCGCAGCGCACCCACGTCGTCCAGGCCCAGCACGGTCACCGGCACGTCGACGCCCTCGTGCCGCAGGACCCGCGCCGGCGGTCCGTCGGCGACCTCCGCGCGCAGCGCCGGCACGTCCACCGGAATCCGGTACGTCGGCGTGCCGCCCACGTGTCCGCCCAGCAGCCGCTGGTAGTCCGGGAACTCGTGGGGCAGGGCGGTCCCGGTGGCCTCCCGACCGGCGACGGAGACGGTGACGGCGGCGCCGTCCAGCCGTAGGCGCGCCTCGGACCCGCCGTCGGCGTCCAGCAGCGCGCGGGCCCGGTCGACGAGGTCCACGGGGGCGAGCACCCGCCGGGCGGGGCCGTCGACCCGGCCGGGAACCCGGGACACCGCCATCCGGTGCCGGTCGGTGGCGACGAGGCGTACGCCGTCGGCGGCGACATCGAACAGGACACCGGAGAGCACCGGCAGGTCGGGGTCGGCGCCGACGGCGAAGCGGACCGCGTCGATCGCGGCGGCGAGGTCGGCGCGGGACAGGACGAGACAGGTGACCATCGGGTTCTCCTCGGGGTCGATCAGGGCATGGATCCGGGAGAGTTCACGGCGGGCGTCGGCAAGGCCGTCCTCCAGCCGGCGCAGGTGCGCGTCGAGCAGCCGGCCCACCACGGCCGGCTCGGCCCGATGCCGTACGGCGGCGGCGATCTCCGCCAGCGGCATCCCGACCCGGCGCAGCCCGGCCACCAACCGGGCCGGCACGACCTGGTCGTCGGCGTACCAGCGGTAGCCGGTCACCGGGTCGACCAGCGCCGGCACCAGCACCCCGGAGCGGTCGTAGAACCGCAGGGCGCTGATCGTCAGGCCGCTGGCCCGGGCCAGCTCGCCGATGCTGCGCAGTTCGCTCTCCACGCCGAGGATCCTGTGCCCTCCACCAGGTCGAGGGTCAAGCCGCCGTTCCCGCCCCTGCCTGCGCCGCTCGCCTGGGTGCGGTGTTTGCAGGGGGCCCTTCCTATACCGGAAGCGTTAACAAGGGGCCCCTCCTTGCAGTTCCAGCGTGCGGAAGGTGAGGCCGGCTGCGGTGAGGCGGCGCAACAGGGCGTCGCCCATCGCGGTCACCGGGGTCACCTGGCCCGAGGCCAGCGGCAGGTCGTCGTCGAGGGCCAGGCAGAGCGCGGACTCGCCGAGCATCTTCGCCGTCTCGTCGTATCCGGGGTCGCCGCCGGCCACCTCGGTCACCACCCGCCGGCCGCCGCCGCAGGCGAGGAACCGCACCCGGAACCACGACCTGGCCCGCTGCTCGGCGCTCGGCCCCTGGCCGGAGGCGAGCCGCCCGAGCAGCCAGCGCCGGGTCGGCGGCGCCTTAACCAGCCCGAGCAGGCCGCCCAGCGCGACCGCGCCGAGGACGATCGTGGGTAGCCGCCGCACGGCGGCGAAGTGCCGGTACCGGAAGTCCGGCCCGTACTCCGGCCGGGCCGCGGCCGACCGGCGGACCACCTGCGGGTCGACGGTCGGCAGCGGCACCGCCCACATGCCCAGCTCCGCCGATCGGCCGACCTTGCCGGGCACCGCCCGGACCCGGCGGCCCTGTGGGCGTGGCTCGACGGCCCGCCGCGCCTTCGCCGCCCGGCTCGCCTCCCCGGTACGGGAGAACGCGGTGAGCGCCGAATGGTAGGTGCCGGCGGAGAACCTGCCACCCGCTCGGACGAATCCGTCCACGGTGATCGGCCCATCGGACGGCAGTTGCTTGACCGTGTACCAGACGCCCAGGTCGTGCGGGATCGAGTCGAAGCCGCAGGCGTGTACCAGCCGCGCTCCGGTGCGCACCGCCTCGGCGTGGTGCCGCACGTACACGGTGTCGACGAACTCCGACTCCCCGGTGATGTCGACGTAGTCGGTGCCGGCCCGGGCGCACGCGGCGACCAGCGGCTCCCCGTGCCGCACGTACGGGCCGACGGTGCTGGCCACCACCCGGGCGCTCTCGGCGACCAGCCGCAGCGACTCCGGGTCGGTGGCGTCGGCGGTGAGCAGCGGCAGCTCGGCCAGGGCCGGGGCGATCCCCGCCAACCGCTCCCGCACGGCCGACAGTTTGGCCGGGTTCCGCCCGGCCAGCGCCCAGCGCAGCCCCGGCGGCGCGTGCCGGGCGAGGTACTGGGCGGTGAGCCCGCCGGTGAACCCGGTGGCCCCGAACAGCACTACGTCGTACGCCCGATCTTCCCGCATACCGCGAGTCTGCCACCGGCGGCGGGGCAGGGCACCACGACGAATACCCGGGTGTGGCAGCGTCGACTCAGGGCGTGAAGACGGTACGCAGGCAGCCGTCGGCGCGGGTGCGGAACAGGTCGTAGCCGAGAGCGCCCTGCTCCAGGGGTAGGTGGTGGGTGGCCAGGTGTGCCGTGCTGATCTCGCCGCGCGCCATCCGGTCCAGCAGCATCGGGATCCAGCGCTGCCCGTGCTGGCGCGCACCGCGCACGGTCAGCCCCTTGCGCAGCACCGCGCCGAGCGGGAACGTGTCGACGAAGCCGGTGAACGTGCCGAGCACCACGACCGTGCCGCCCTTGCGGCAGGCGTGTACCGCCTCGCGTACCGCGATGGGGTTGTCCGGGGCGGTGCCCGGCCGCGTGGCGGCGGCGAACCGCTCGGCGAGCGAAAGCGGCTCCATGCCGTCCCAGGCCATGCCGACGGCCTCCACGCAGACGTCGGGGCCCCGCCCGCCGCTGCGTTCGCGCAGTTCGGCGAGGACGTCGACGGCCAGGTAGTCGAGGGTTTCCGCGCCGACGTGCCGCTCGGTGAGCCGCAGCCGCTGCGGGTACCGGTCGATCACCACCACCCGGTCCGCGCCGTGCAGCAGGGCGGCCTGCGCGGCCATCTGGCCCACCGCGCCCGCGCCCCAGACCGCCACCACGTCGCCCGGGCGCACCTCGCCCAACTCGGCGGCGAGCCAGCCGGCGGGCACCGCGTCCGAGGCGAAGACCGCCCGGTCGTCGTCCACGGGGTCCGGCACCCCGAACGCCCCGACGTCGGCGTACGGCACCCGGACGTACTCGGCGTGGCTGCCGGCGAACCCCCCGTCGGCCCGGGGATGGCCGTAGCAGCCCCCGGTGGGCTGCCCCCACGCCGCCTCGGCCGCCGCCGGCCCGGTGCTGCCGTTGTCGCAGCAGGCGTAGAGGCCCTGCCGGCAGTACCAGCAGCTCCCGCAGGCCACGGTCGCGCAGACCACCACCCGGTCGCCGACGCGGTGCCGCCGCACCCGCGGCCCGACCTCGACCACGTCGCCGAGGAACTCGTGCCCGAGCACGTCGCCGACGGACAGCGCCGGGGCCCGCCCGGCGAGCAGCGGCAGGTCCGCCCCGCACGTGGCGCTGCGCCGGACCCGGACGATCGCGTCGGCGCAGTTTCGCAGCTCGGGGTCGGGGACCTGCCGCACCCCGAGGTGGCCCGCGCCGAGCCAGCAGAGCGCCCTCATCCGGGCACCGCCGAGCCGCCGCCGGGCACCGCAGCCCCGGGCACCGTCGCTTCGGGCGCGGCCGACCGGGGGCGCTCCAGCGGGGAACGGTCGGCGCGTAGCAGCTCACCGGTCTCGGTGAGCTGCTTGCTCTGGCGCAGCGCCTCGTGGATCAGCGGCGCGGTGTCGTTACCGACCAGGTGGGCGGTTATCCCGGTCACCGGCACGCCGCGTACCGGCCGGGCCGCCAGCTCGGTGCCGCGCCCGCCGGGCGCGGGCCGCAGAGCCACCTCCACCGCCCCGCCGAGCCGGCGCAGCGGCTCCGGCCACCGGCCGCCCGGCAGCACCCGCTCCGTTGGAGCGTCGACCGTGACCACCTGCCAGCCGTCGCGCGGGCAGGCGGCGCGCGGGCGGCCACCCCCGAGGGGTACGCGCAGCGCCCGCGCCGCCGTCGCCCCGGCGATCGCGCCGGCCGCCAGCACCCCGGCGGTACGGGCCAGCGCCCGACCGCCCCGCCTGCCGTGCCCCATCCGTCCCACCCGCCTCTCGTCGTCGGTGGACCCGTCGGCCAGGTCGTTGCCGTGCGGCCGACGGCCCGGTGCTCCGATCGTCGGGGGCGGCGGGGTGAACCAGGCTCCCCTCGAAGGGGTGAACCGGCCGGGGCCGGGTAACCGCCCGCCGCACGACCTGGGGACGCGTCCAAGGGGGAGCCGGATGACGCAGGACGACGGGGACGGCACCATCGTGGCGACGCCCGGCACCGACACCAGCGCGGGCGGCACCGACCCCGGCGGCACCGGTGGCGGCGCGGCGCCGCTGCTGGCGTCCCGGCTCGCGCCGACCCCGCCGCCCGAGCCGGTGCTGGTCCGCCCCCGCCTGCTGCGCCGGCTGGACGAGGGCGCCACCGGCCCGCTCACCCTGGTCTCCGCCCCAGCCGGCTGGGGCAAGACCACTCTGCTCGGGTCCTGGGCCCGGACGGTCGAGCCGGCCCCGGCGTGGGTGTCGGTCGAGGCGGGCGACACGGGGGCGCGGCTCTGGTCGTACCTGGCGGTGGCCCTGCGCGTGGCAGCGGAGCGCGCACCCGACCCGGGCGGCCCGCAAGACCGGACGGACCCGGTCGGGCCGCCGCTGCCCGGACCAGGGGTGGCCGATCAGCCGCCCCGGCCCGACCAGCTCGAAGGGCTGGCCGCCGCTCTCGCTGCCCGGGAAGGCCCGGTGCTGCTGGTCCTCGACGACGTGCACCGGATCGCCGACCCGGCGGCGCTGACCGGCCTGGAGTTCCTGCTCCGCCACACCGAGGGGCGGCTGCGGGTGGTGGCCGGGGCGCGCACCGACCTGCCGGCGGGGCTGCACCGGCTGCGGCTCGCCGGTGAGCTGACCAACGTGGGCGCCGACGAGCTGGCCTTCACCGACGACGAGGTGAACTGCCTGCTCGTCGCGCACGGCGTGCTCCTGCCGGCCGCGGCGGTGCCCCGGCTGCGCGCGCGTACCGGCGGCTGGCCGGCCGGGCTGCGACTGGCCGCGCTGGCCGCCCGGGACCGCCCGGACCCGGTTCGGTGGCTGGAGCAGTTCGGCGGCGACCAGCCGGACGTGGCCGGTTACCTGCGGGCGGAGGTGCTCGCCCCGCTCGACGACGCGGCCCGGGACGCGCTGCGCCGGGGCACGGTCGCCGATGCCGTCCGCGCCGACCTGGTCGACGCGCTGACCGGGCGGTGCGACGCCGAGCGGGTGCTGACCGCGCTGGCCGCCGCCGGCGGCTTCGTGGACCGTGACGACAGCCAGCCGCCCTGGTACCGCTGCCACCCGCTGCTGGCCGACCTGCTCCGCGCCGAGCTGGGCGGGCTAACCGCCGAGGAACGCCGGGACCTGCACCGGCGGGCGGCCGGCTGGTACGCCGGGCACGGGCGGCCCGCCGAGGCGTTGCGGCACCTTCTCGCCGCCGGGCACTGGGACGGGGCCACCGAGCTGCTGGTGACCCGCTGGCCGGAACTCGTGCCGTACGACCGCGAGGGCGCGGGCGGACCTGTCCCCGCCGAGCCACCGGAGGAGGAGGTCCGGCGGAACCCGGAGCTGGCGTTGGCCGCCGCCGCCGAGCGGGCCCACGCGGGCGACCCGGAGGCCGCCGCCGCGCAGCTACGCCGGGCCGCCGGGCATGCCCGGTCGCTGCCCGTGCCGCGCCGGGACCGGTTCGGTCGGCTGGCCGTCGCGCTGGAGGTCACCCTCGCCCGGTTGGCCGGCGACCAGGACGAGGTACGCCGGGCGGCGTCCCGCCTGCTCGCCACGCGTACCCCCGAGGGGTCGGCGGACGACCCGCGCACCGGTGCCGCCGACGACGCCGATGTGCGGGCGACGGCCGGCGCGGGCCTCGGCCTGGCCGCGCTCGCCGACGGCGACCTGCGCGGCGCGGCGGGCCAGTTCTCCACCGCGCTCGCGGCGGCCCAGGCGGCCGGCCGTCCCCGCACCGAGCTGCTCTGCGCGAGCCGCTCCGCCCTGCTGCACGCGGCCCTCGGCGAGCTGCGGGCGGCCGAGCGGACCGCCGGGGAGGCCCTGGCGATGCCGCCCTGCCAGGGCTGGTCCTGTCGTACGGACTGCGCGTACGCCCACCTGGCGCTGGCCGTCGTCGCGCTGCACCGCGGCCTGCCCGACGAGGCGCAGGCACGCCTGGCGCTGGCCGACCCGGCCGCCGACGAGCCGCCCGTGGCGGCGCTCGCCGCCTTGTGCCGGGCGGGGCTGCTGGCTGATCGCGGCGACCCGGCCGCCGCCCTGCGCCTGCTGTCGACCGCCCGGGACCGGCTCGCGCCCCCGCCTGCCGGGGACGGCCCGCCACCTCCCGGGCCCGGCGGTGGCGCGGGGGAGCTGCGTGCCTGGCTGCTGGCCGCCGAGGCGGATCTGCGCGCCGCCCATGGCGACCTCGGTGCCGCCCGGGAACTGCTGACCGACGCGTTGGCCCGGCACGACGACCCGACCGAGGCGCCGGCCGTCGCCCTGGCCCGGGTCGAGCTGCGCGCCGGCGACCCGGGCGCCGCCGCCCGCGTCCTGCCGCCCTGGGACGGTCCGGACGCCGGGAACTGGCCGCTACCGGTACGCCTCGACGCCGGAGTGCTGGACGCGGTGCTCGCCCGGCGGGCCGGGGACGCCCGGCGGGCCGGGCGGATCCTGGAGCGGATCCTCGAACTCGCTGCCGCCGAGGGGTTCCGCCGCCCGTTCACCCGCGCCGAGCCCGGGGTGCGGGACCTGCTCGCGGCACATCTGGACTCGGGCACGGCCCACTGGCCGACGGTCAGCGACCTGGTCCGGGTGACGGAGGAGCCGCCGGCGCGGCCGGACCCCGATCCGGACCGGGCGCTGGACGAGCCGCTCACCGAACGGGAGCTGACCATTCTGCGGTACCTGCAGAGCATCCTGTCCAACGTGGAGATCGCCGCGGAGCTGTCCCTGTCGGTGAACACCGTCAAGACGCACGTGCGCAACATCTACCGCAAGCTGGACGCCACCCGCCGCCGCGAGGCCGTGCGCCGCGCCCGGGAGCTGCACCTGATCTGACCGGCCGGCGACCGGGGCTACAGCGCGGCGTCGACGGCGAACTGTGACGGTGCCGTCATCGGCCCACCACGAGGTGGTTGTGCACCTCGTGGATGCCGGGTGCCGACCAGACGGTCCGCTCCACCTCCGCGCGTTCCGGCACCGAGTGCACCACGCCCTCCAGCAGCACCGTGTCGCCGTGCAGCCGGACGGTGACCCGTTCGTCGTCGACGGCCGCGTTGCGCGCCAGCGCGTCGACGATCCGCTCGGCGAGGTCCTCGGCGTGCGGGCGTACCGCCGGCCGCACGGTGATCCCGTTGGTCAACCCGCGTACCCCGGTCAGCCGGCCGACGGCGCGGTCCACGGCCCGGCGCTGGTACTCCCACTCCACCTCGCCGTGCAGGGTCACCCAGCCGCCGGAGACGGTGACCTCCAGCGGCCGTACCGGCACGAACGCGTCCCACTCCAGCGCCCGCGCCACGGCCGTGGCCAGTTCCGGGTCGGTGCGTTCCGCCGTTGCGGGCAGCCGGACGGCGAGGTCGTCGGCGACCGCACGGACCCGGGCGACCCGGTGCGCGGCGCGTTCCGCGGCCCACTTCTTGGCGTAGCTGTCGACCTGGCCGGTCAGCGTGACCACGCCCTCGGCGACGGTCACGCCGATCTCGTTGGGCTGGACCCTCGGCTCCCAGGCCAACTCGTCCAGCACGGCGGACTGGATTTCCTGGTCGGTGCGGGTGGTCGTCGAGGTGGGCATCGCGCTCCTCCCGGATTCTCGGGCGGTCGGCCGGCGGCGGACCTGCTCGGCGGCCCCGACGAACGTGACGGCAAGGGCGCGCCATCTGCGAGGTTGCCCCCGGCCGGGGTGAGGCCGGCTCACCCCGGCGGGGTGAGGGGCGCGTGGGCGACGGGGGGCGCGGGGCGTACCGCCGTTGGCCGGGACGGCGGTCGACAAACGGGCGCGGGACGACGGTCGACACGGGCCGCGCGGTCCGGCACGATCTGGGGCGGCGTGACTGTCGGGAGTGGGGAGCGGGCGATGGGTGAGGTTCGCGAGGCGGTCCCGGCCGCCGTCGCCGGGCCACCGGCCGGCGGCCGGTGGTGGGCGGTGGCGGGCCGGTTCGCCCGCCACGAGTGGACCCTCGCGGTGGTCGGCTCGTTGGTGCTGGCCGTGGCGTTGACCTGGCCGACGGTGCGCGACCTGACCGGCACCATCCCGCAGGACACGGGCGACCCGACGTTGCAGGCATGGCAGGTCGCCTGGGGCGGGCACGCGTTGCTCACCAACCCGACGCAGCTGTGGCACTCGAACACGTTCTGGCCAGAGCCGTACACGTACGCGTACTCGGACACCCTGCTCGGTTACGCCCCGTTCGGAATGATCGGCCACGGGCCGGTCGCCGCCGTGGTCCGCTACAACCTGCTGTACGTGCTGGTGCACGCGCTCGCCTTCGTCGGGGCGTACGCGCTGTCCCGCCAGCTCGGCGCGGGCCGGGCGGGCGCGGCGGTGGCCGGGGCGTCCTTCGCGTACGCGCCGTGGAAGCTGGCCCAGGCCGGGCACCTGCACGTACTCAGCATCGGCGGGATCGCGCTGGCGCTGGCCATGCTGGCCCGGGGGCACGGCTGGTCGCTGCGGCACGGCTACCGTCCGGACCGGGTCCGCCCCGGCTGGGCGGCGGCCGGTTGGGCGGTCGCCGCCTGGCAGGTCAGTCTCGGCTTCGGCATCGGTCTGCCCTTCGCGTACGCGCTGGCGCTGCTCTGCCTCGGCGCGGCCGGCGGGTACGGCTGGTCGTGGTGGCGGCGTCGGCGGCGGCCGGCGTTCCCGCGCCGGCTGCTGGTCGCCGACCTGGCCGGCGGCGTGTTCTTCGCCGGCGTGACCCTGCTGATGGCCGCGCCCTACTTCGAGGTGGTGGCCCGGCACCCGGCGGGCCGGCGCACGGTCGAGCAGATCGCGATGTTCTCCCCACCGCTGCGCGGCTTCCTCACCGCCCCGCCGGAGTCGTGGCTGTGGGGGGAGCGGCACGAGACGGCGCGGGCCTCGCTGAGCTTCGCCGGGGAGATGACGCTGCTGCCCGGGATGGTGCTGGTCGGGCTCGCCGCCGCCGGGCTGTTCGTGTCGGCGTGGCGGGTGTGGCACCGGCTGGCGCTGGCCGCCGGGGTGCTGGTGACCGTGACGCTGGCCGCCGGCAGCACGCTTGGCGGGGACGGCGACCCGGGTTACGTCACGCTGGTGGAGCACGTGCCGGGCTGGGACGGCATCCGCACCCCGGGCCGGCTGGTGCTGTGGACGACGCTGCTGCTGGGCATCCTCGCCGCCGGTGCGCTGACCACCACCGACGCCGGCCCGGCACGCGCGTCGGCTCCGGAACCTGCGGCGGCTCCGGAACCGGCCGCCCCGGAACCTGCGGCGGCTCCGGTGCCGGGGTCGCCCGGCGGTGGGTGGCGGCGCTGGGGGCGGCTCGTGCTGGTGTTCCCGGTGCTGCTGGTGCTCGCCGAGGGGGTCAACCGCACCCCGCACGTGCCGGCCCCCGTCGCGCCGGCGGCGCTGCACGGGCTGCGCGGCCCGGCCCTGGTGCTGCCCAGCGACGGCATCCGGGAGTTCCACGTGATGCTCTGGTCCACCGACGGCTTCCCGAAGGTAGTCAACGGGCTGGCCTCGTTCACCCCGGCCAGCCAGCAGGACATCCGGGCGGCGAGCGCGGGGTTCCCGGACGCCGCGTCGGTGGCGTACCTGCGGGGGATCGGGGTGCGCACGGTGGTGGTGCTGCCGGCGTACACGGCGGGCACGCCGTGGCAGGGCGCGGAGACCCGGCCGGTCGACGGGCTCGGCGTGCGGCGCGAGGCCGTCGGCGACGGATACGTCTACCACCTCGACTGATCGGCCGCCGCCGGCTCGCCGGCCGGCCGAGTTTGTTGGGAGCGCTTCCAAACTCCGCCCGACCAAGGTTACTGTGAATGCCTTCTTCGGCAGCGGGAGCCGCACGCCGGTGGGAAGCCCGGGCAGGCTTCCCATGCCCGACGTCGGGCCTGGGCACGGTCGCAGCTCGACCGTCGACGTCGTCCTCGTCCCACCACCACGGGCATCCCGAGAGGAACCGCAGATGCGGAGAGGTCTCGTCGGCACGGTCACCACCGTGCTGGCCGCCGCCACGGCAGTCGTGGCCGTTCAGTTCACCGTCACCCCGTCCACCGAGGCCGCCGCGGCGGTGTCCGAGCCGTACTCCTGGAAGAACGTACGGATCGACGGCGGCGGCTTCGTCCCCGGCATCGTCTTCAATCCCACCGAGAAGAACCTGATCTACGCCCGTACCGACATCGGCGGGATGTACCGCTGGGAACAGGCCAGCCAGTCCTGGACGCCGCTGCTGGACTGGGTGGGCGCGGACAAGTGGGGCTACAACGGCGTGGTCAGCGTCGCCACCGACCCGGTGCAGACCAACCGGGTGTACGCCGCGGTCGGCATGTACACCAACGACTGGGATCCGAACAACGGCGCGATCCTGCGTTCGGCGGACAGGGGCGCGACCTGGCAGGTCACCGAGCTGCCGTTCAAGAACGGCGGCAACATGCCCGGCCGGGGCATGGGCGAGCGCCTCGCCGTCGACCCGAACCGCAACAGCATCGTCTACTACGGTGCCGAGGGCGGCAACGGCCTGTGGCGCAGCACCGACTACGGGGCGACCTGGGCCAAGGTCACGAACTTCCCCAACGTCGGCAACTACCGGGCCGACCCGAACGACAGCACCGGCTACCAGAGCCAGAACCAGGGCCTCACCTGGGTCAGCTTCGACAAGAGCACGGGCACGGCCGGCAACGCCACCCAGACCATCTACGTCGGCGTGGCCGACAAGGCCAACCCGGTGTACCGCAGCACCAACGGCGGCACCACCTGGGAGCGGATCCCCGGCCAGCCGACCGGCTACCTCGCCCACAAGGGCGTCGTGGACCCGGTGGGCGGCTACCTCTACATCGCCACCAGCGACACCGGCGGCCCGTACGACGGGGCCAAGGGCGACGTGTGGAAGTTCAACCGGGCCACCGGCGCGTGGACGCAGATCAGCCCGATCCCGTCGTCCAGCGCCGACGCGCACTTCGGCTACTCCGGCCTGACCATCGACCGGCAGCAGCCCAACACCCTGATGGTGGCCACCCAGATCTCCTGGTGGCCGGACGCGATCTTCTGGCGCAGCACCGACGGGGGAGCGACCTGGTCCCGGATCTGGGAGTTCACCAGCTACCCGAACCGGACCAAGAAGTACACCATGGACATCAGCTCGGTGCCGTGGCTGACCTTCGGCACGAACCCGTCCCCGCCGGAGGAAACGCCGAAGTTGGGCTGGATGAACGAGTCGGTCGAGATCGACCCGCACGACTCCAACCGGTTCATGTACGGCACCGGCGCGACCATCTACGGCAGCACCGACCTGACCAAGTGGGACACCGGCGGCCAGTTCACCATCAAGCCGATGGTCAAGGGCCTGGAGGAGACCGCCGTGCTCGACCTGATCAGCCCGCCCACCGGGGCTCCGCTGGTCAGTGCGCTCGGCGACATCGGCGGCTTCCGGCACACCGACCTCGACGCCGTGCCGGCGAAGATGTTCGCCCAGCCGATCTTCACCAGCACCACCAGCATCGACTACGCCGAGACCAACCCGGCGGTGATGGTGCGGGCCGGCAACTTCGCCGACGCCGACCGCCCCAACGACAGCCACGTCGCGTTCTCCACCGACGGCGGGGCCAACTGGTTCCAGGGCAGCGAGCCGGGCGGGATCAACAGCGGCGGCACCGTCGCCGCGTCCGCCGACGGCAGCCAGTTCGTCTGGTCGCCGGGCGACCCCGGCCAGCAGGTCGTCCGCTCGGTGGGCTTCGGCACCTCGTGGACCGCGGCGACCGGCATCCCGGCCAACGCCGTCGTCGAGTCCGATCGGGTCAACAAGAACAAGTTCTACGGCTTCGGCGGCGGGAAGTTCTACGTCAGCACCAACGGCGGGGCGAGCTTCACCGCATCGGCGGCCACCGGCCTGCCGAGCACCGGCAACGTCAAGTTCAAGGCGCTGCCCGGCAAGGAGGGCGAGATCTGGCTGGCCGGCGAGGGCGGCCTGTGGCGCTCGACCGACTCCGGGGCCACCTTCGCCAAGCAGGCCGGCGTGTCGTCGGCGGTGAACGTGGGCTTCGGCAAGGCGGCCCCCGGGCAGACGTACCCGGCGCTGTTCGTCTTCGGCACCGTCGACGGCCAGGCCGGCCTGTTCCGGTCGGACAACGCCGGGGCGGCCTGGGTCCGGATCAACGACGACAAGCACCAGTACGGCAACGCGGGCGAAGCGCTGACCGGCGACCCGCGGGTCTACGGGCGGGCCTACCTGGGCACCAACGGGCGCGGGATCCTCGTCGCCGACCGGCTCGGCGGCGTCACCCCGACGCCGACGACGCCCGCGCCGACGACCCCGCCGCCGACGACGCCCGCGCCGACGACCCCGCCGCCGACGTCGACCCCGACGGGTACGCCCGTGCCGGCCGGTGCCTGCTCGGCGACGTACAAGGTCGTCACCTCCTGGTCCGGCGGCTTCCAGGGCGAGGTGACCGTCAAGAACAACGGCGGCTCGGCGAAGAGCTTCTGGAGCGTGGTCTGGAACTTCCCCAACGGGCAGCGGATCACCCAGCTCTGGGGCGGCACGTACACCCAGACCGGGGCCCAGGTCGTGGTGCGTGACGCGGGCTGGAACGGTGCCCTGCCCGTCGGCGGCAGCACCACCTTCGGCTTCCTCGCCAGCGGGACGGCAGCCAACTCGGTGCCGGGGATCCTGACCTGCACCGCCAACTAGTCACCCGTCCGCGCGAACCCGGTGCCGGCGATCAGTCGCCCCGCCCGGCGCGAACCCCGGGCCGGCCTCCCCGCACGGAGGTCGGCCCGGTCCTCGTCGGTGACCCCGGAACGCCGGGTCAGCCGTCCAGGCCGACCGGGGAGTTGGGCCGGTCGACGTCGACGAACTCGATCTCCTCGACGTCGCGTCCGCCCCGGCTGCCGGCGGCCCGCGCGGCCGAACCGGCGGCCCAGCCGATCGCCGCGCCGGCCAGGGCGGCTCCGATCAGCAGCGTCCAGGGCAGAGCGGGCCGGCGACCGGCGAGCGCGTCGAATGCCAGCACCGCCCGGCGACGCGCCTCGTCGGCCGTCGAGCCGACCAGGCCGCCCGCGTCGTCGGCGAGACCCGAACCGCTGCGCCGGGCCGACCGGGCGGTGTCCCGGACGCTGTCCCCGGCGGAGCTGACGGCGGCGACCAGGTGGTGCCACGCCTGGTCCGCGATCCGCTCGGGCTTGCTGCGGCGCTCCAGCAGGTTGGTTCCGAACATCGTGCTACCTCCTCGGGTGCCGAAGCCTGCGGGCACTTCGGAC